>JAGWRY010000219.1 GCA_028869495.1 Elusimicrobiota bacterium
CCGAGATGTCCCGCTTCATGCCTTCCAGCACGATGCGGATCTTCTCCTCGGCCGTGAACTTCTTCCGGGTCCGGCGATTGACGCCCTTTACGAACGTCTCGGCGTCCTTCTGCGGCTTGTCTTGCTCGTTCATAAGCCTCCATTCTACCGGCTTACGAACGCCGTGATTCGCAATCAATTCAAACGGCAAAAGATTCCATCAGGCGCTGAACCTCAACACTTTCGCTAGTTTCTCATCCATGGGTTGTCACCCCGCAGAATATCTCCTGTATCCCCTCCAGTCAAGCTCTTAATCTTCGGTTCTATATTTCTGATCTGGACATATATCAGCACGCCCCCTATACTCTCGCAATGCGCTACTGGTGGGTCAACCAGAACCAAACATTCGATCAAGAGTTCCGCGGAGGCTACCTCTGGTCGCCGAAGCGGAATAAGAACGGCGCGCGCAATCAGTTTTACGAGAACATGCGCGAGGTTGCGCCCGGCGACATCGTGTTCTCGTTTCGGCAGCGGGCGATAGCGGCGATCGGCGTGGCGCAGTCGTATGCGTATGAGTGCCCGAAGCCGACAGAATTCGGGACCATTGGGTCGAATTGGGAACGCGAGGAGCCCGGCTGGCGCGTGGATGTCCTGTATACGCGCCCGCATCAGCGCGTCATTCCCAAGGAGCATATGGGCGTTCTGGGACCGCTCATGCCGCCCAGGTATGCGCCGCTCCAGAAGAGTGGCGACGGGATACAAAATGTGTATCTCGCTGAGTTACCCCGCACCTTTGCAGAAGTTCTGGCAGGGCTGCTTGGTGTCGAGGCGCAAGAACTCGTTTCAACGACAAGCAATCGGCCGAATTTGATTGAGCCGAAAATGGCGGCGCGCGGGATCGATGAGTGGGAAGATAAGATCCAGGAATCGATCAAGGCGAACAAATCCATTCCAGAAACTGAGCGGAAGGCGATCATCCGAGCGCGCCGCGGCCAGGGTCTGTTCAAGCAGAACGTCATGAACATCGAGACCGCCTGCCGGGTCACGAAGGTGGACAATCCCGCGCATCTGATCGGTAGCCACATCAAGCCTTGGCGCGACTCGAACAATGATGAGCGCCTCGACGGCGAGAACGGACTGCTGTTGACGCCATCCGTTGATCACCTTTTCGATCGCGGCTTCATCACCTTCGAGGGAAACGGCAAAGTACTCCTTTCGCCGGTGGCCGATGAGCGATCGCTCAAGCGGATGGGTGTTGAAGCCGGGATGGATGTCGGGACGTTCAGCCGTGGGCAGCGGGACTACCTGGAGTTCCACCGGGACTCGGTGTTCCTGACGGCGGCGCGCCGGTAGGCGGCGTCGCCTGGCCCGGATTCAGCGGGAAAGGGCCGGGATCAGCGCCGGAGAGCCAGGCGCGCCATTTTTCGACACTGTTCCCGACGTAATGATTGCGCGACCAGGACGCGATACCGAGGGTGTAGCCCGTAACGACGCTTACGGAGATGCCGTTCAATTCGTCTACCGGATAACCGCTCGAGAACACCGTCTTGATCTCTCGACGGAGGATATCGACGCCCGCGTCTTGATCTGGAACGTAATAGGCCAGGACGCTGATATTGAGAGACCGCGTCACGGTCCCTTTCATGCTCATTATGCTCCTGTTCACGCCGACCTCATCCCGACCCACAGAGGCTACGACCGCCTTGCGCAGAGCCAGCAGCGGATCGAGCTGGGGAGAGTAACGCCGCCAAACGATCCAGCCAGCGACGCCGGAAAGGGCGAACCAGCCGGCCAGCACGATCGCATGGACCGGGTTGCGCGGGCCGGGCGCGGACCAAGTCGTTCCCGCGCGCATCACAAAGGTTCCCGCGAGCATGTCATGCGCGCCTTGCCGACGGCGACGCTCGAAAATCATCAGGTAGATCGAAACTATCACGCTGGTCCAAAAGAGCATCAGTAAGATGACTCGGGGCTTGTACCAGCTGTCGACGACGGTGTAGCCGTTGAGCGCGAGCATGACCGAGAGATACAAGCCCCTCACGAAAGCGGCGTTCCAACTCGGCGGCGCGCCTTGGGCGTCGGCGACCCGCAATCCCAAGGCGCGCTTGCCCGGCGTGGCGCCGCCGGCGAGCGGGCCATCCAACGGAACGAAATAGAGCAGGGCAACGCCGAGACCGACAAGGCGTGCCCAGACTCCCATGCGTGAAAAGACGCTGCCGAAGATGCTGCCCAAGCTCAAACCGACGATCGTCAGGATGGCGATGTCGATCAGGAGGGCCAGGAAGCGCCGCCAGAAAGAGCCCAGTTCCGGGTGAGAGGCTGGAACGGCAGGCGGACCGGCGAGGATTTCTTCCGCGCTCATTTTAGGAAGTTGCGCCAGTATGCAGCCGGAAGCACCCGTTGTCAAGGCAACAAGTTTGTCCGCTTTTATCGCCATCGCCGGCCTCGCCGAATTCAGAGAGCATCGCCGACAGCCAGCGCGCGTTCAGACCAGCGCAATCTCGCGCAAGGTCGACTTTCGGCCGCCGGGCGGCCCGATGCGCAGGACGGCGCGCTGGCCCAGGGCCGCGAAGAGCTTCGCCAGGAAGTCCAGGGACGGGACGCGCTCGTCGTCCAAGCTTTCGAGGCGGGCGATCTGGGACTGCGGGACGCCGGCGCGGACGGCGAGCTGTTTTTGGATGAGGCCGCGGTCCAGGCGCAGGGATTTGACCGTGCCCGCGAGGAGGCCGCGGACCTGAAGGCGCAGGTGGTCGCGGCGATAGCGCGGATCGTGCAGCCTCGGCAAGGACGCGGGAACAAAACCCGTCTCTAAAACGTAAGTCTCAGCGGGCCGAAGGACCCTTGTGCGGCCCGACGGAGGCTGATACGATGTCGGGGATGATGCGGCGGGAGATCGACGGGATGAAGAACGAGATGTCCGACCTGAAGTCGATGTTTCGGCGGACGATGGTCTCGGTGGCCCAGCTGAAAGGCGAGTTTGTCGAGTTGAAGGACTACCTCAAGGACAACATGGCCACGAAGGACGACATCTCGGCGCTGAACGCCCGGATGGACGGCTTCTCCGGGCTCCTGCTGGACTCGCGACAGCGCTGGGCCGTGCACGCCGACACGCTCAAGCAGCACCACGACCGGCTGACGAAGCTGGAAAGTCAGCGCGACTAAACGCCGTCCTTGCGGTCGAAGCTGCGCGGCTTGCGCGGCCACTTCTTGGCGCCGGGGCCGGACTTGCCCCAGGGTTTCTTGGCGCCGGGCTTGGCCCAGGGCTTCTTGTCGCCGAAGGGCTTCTTCTTCCAGGGCTTGAACGAACGCTCGCCCGCAGCCGGAGCGGCGGCGCCGAGCGCGGCCGGGGCGGAGCCTTCGGCGCGCGGCGGCTTGGGGCGCCAGGGCTTCTTGTCGCCCCAGGATTTCTTCTCGGCCCACGGCTTCTTCTCGCCCCAGGGCTTGCGCTCCCCGGCGGGCTTGTCGTGCCAAGGCTTCTTCTCGCCCCAGGGCTTCTTCTCCCCGGCGGGCTTGTCCTGCCAGGGCTTCTTTTCGCCCCAGGGTTTCTTCTCACCCCACGGCTTCTTGCCCTCGCCGGCGGGCTTGTCGTGCCAGGGCTTTTTCTCGCCCCAAGGCTTCTTTTCGCCCCAGGGTTTCTTCTCGCCCCACGGCTTCTTCTCGCCCCACGGCTTCTTCTCGCCCCAGGGCTTCTTGCCGGCGAAGCCGCCGGAGCGGCGCTCGCCGCCGGCGGGGAGAGGGCCCCAGCCTTGGCGGCGGTCGCGGCCGGAGCGGCGGTCGGTCTCGACACCGGGCGGCAGGACGACCGGGGGCTTGGGCGCGAGCGGGAAGCGGTCCTCGCGCTCCTTCTGGGGGCGCGCCTCCTGGACGTGGATCTTGCGGGAGCCGATCAGCGTGTCGTTGAACTTGGCGACGGCGGCGGCGCCCTCCTCGGGCGTGGACATGACGACGAAGCCCATGCCGCGGGAGCGGCCGGTCTTGCGGTCCATCAGGATCTTCACGCTCGCGACGGTGCCGCAGAGCTTGAAGAGGTCGGTCAGCTGGGCTTCCGTGGTCTCGTAGGGGAAGCCGTAGACGAAGAGGTTGGCGTTCACGGGAGGCCATCGTAGCACATCCGCGCGCGTCGCGCCGGGGCCCAGACGCGGACTAGTGCCAAAGACCTTTGGACGGCGGCGCGCTCATGTTCTAAGATTGCCGCTCGCCGAGGAACGCCGCGCCGGGAAAATCTTTCCCGACGCTTCCGGAGACGTGCATGCATCCCTCAACGTTCCTGCTGGCCGCCCTGGTCTTTCTCTTCCCGTCCCGCCTCGTGATGGCGGCCGAGCTCCCCGCCTCGCCCGCCGCCCCCGCCGCCGCCCTGCGCGCGCTGGGATTTCTGCAGACCCCGGGCCTGGCCTGGGGACGCTGGTTCGACGCGGCCGCCCAGCGCCGCGCGCTGACGCCGCCCGTCCCGCCGCGCGCCGCGAAAGCGCCCGCCGCGCCGGCCGGGCCGTATAGAGGAATCGTCAGGCGACTTCTTGAAAAGCCGACGCGCAATCGCTACGACGCCGTCATCCGCCGCGAGTCCGCCGCGCGCGGCCTGGACCCGCGCCTGGTCAAGTCCGTCATCGCCGCCGAGTCGGAGTTCACCGCCCGCGCCCGCTCGCGCGCCGGGGCGCTGGGCCTGATGCAGCTGATGCCGGAGACCGCGGACTCCGTGGGCGTGCCGCGCCGGCGGCTGTTCGATCCGGCGGCCAACATCCGCGCCGGCACGCGCTACCTGGCGAGCCTGTTCCGCGAGGCCTGGCGGCGCTACCGCCTGGGAAGCCTGCCCTTCCGCCGCGGCCCGCGCTGGGTCGTGCGCCGCGTGCTGGCCGCCTACAACGCCGGTCCGCGCTGGGTCGCCGGACGGCCGCTGTACCGGCAGACGCGCCTCTACGTCGCGAAGGTGCTGGCCTTCTACCGCTCGGCGCTGAGCGACCTGCGCGGCTAGGGCGCGTCCAGCGGCTTGGGCTCGGCGGCCAGGCGCGCGCGCCACTCGTCGGGCGAGAGCGTCGTATCGTAGGCGCGCCAGAAGGACGCCAGGCCGATGTCGTAGCCGAGGCGCAGGTCCACCGTCACCGCGTCGACCCCGTCCAGCGGGACGCCGGCGGCCAGCGCCGCGCCGGCCGCGCGGTCCGACAGGACGTCGAGCTCCGCGCGGCCCGGGTAGCGGTAGAGCCGCGCCGAGAGCACGAGCGTGCGCGCCGCCCGCCCGCCTTCGCGGCTCTCGACCAGGCGCGCCGCGACCCGGGGACCGTCCAGCGCGCGCTCGACCGCGGCGCGCACTGCGGACAGCGGCTCCACGGCCGGACGGATCAGGATCCAACTCAGCGCGCCGAGGGCGACCCACGCGCCGAGCGCCCCCCCCAGGACCAGCGCGCGCCGCTCGAACGGCGGCGGAGGTTCCGTCCACTCCGCGTCCGCGCGCGCGACGAAGGTCCCCGCCGCCCAGTCGTGCAGGCCCTGGCGGCGCGTGCGCTCGAAGGCCGTCAGATAGACGCTGAACACGACCGCCGCCGTCAGCAGTTCGAGGAACAGCGTGCGCGGATCGTCCCAGGACCCGATCGACGACGCCGCCCCGCCGACCGCGAAGAGCGTCCCCAGCAGGAAGCCGCGCACCAGCGCGCGCCCCCAGCCCGGCACGTCGCCGTCCTCGTTCACGACCCGGATCCCGAACAGGCGCTTGCCGAGCGTGCGCCCGTCCCCGCCGGGACCGTCGAGGAGCGTGAAGTACGTCCCCGCGATCAAAAGGCCCACCAGCCGCCCCCAAGGTCCCAGGTGCGCGAAGCCGCGGTTGTCCAGAATCCCCAGAAGGGCGCCGAAGACCGTCAGCAGGAGCGCGTCCGCGGCCAGCGCCGCCAGGCGCCGCCAGAAGGGAGCCAGCGCGGACCGCTCGGAGGTTCGTGCGCTCATTTTTGGAAGGCTCCGGCCAGTATGCGCCCCGGGCGGGCGCCTGTCAAGGTCGCGCGCCGAGGAGGGCGTCCCACTCCCCGCGCGCCAGGCGCTCGGCCAGCGGAGCGTCGGCCGGCGTCAGCGCCCGGCGCGGCAGGTCGGCGGGAAGCGCCCACTCCAGCGCGTCGTGCTCGAGCGCCCGCGGCTCGCCCTCGGCGCGGCAAAGCAGGGCGATCAGCTCGATGCGCCCGAAGTCGTAGTCGTGCAGGGTGCGCGCCAGCTCCGGCCCGACCGCCGCGTCGAGCCCCAGTTCCTCTTTCAGCTCCCGGCGCAGGGCGTCCGCCGGCGACTCCCCCGCCTCCAGCTTGCCGCCCGGGAACTCCCACAGCCCGGCCAGCCTCTTGCCCGCCGGCCGGCGCGCCAGCAGGACCCGGCCCCCGCGGACCAGCACCGCCGCCGCGACGCGGACCGCCGCGCGCTCCGTCACGAGACCGACTCCGCGCTGTAGCGCATCAAGAGCCCGCTTCTCACCGCGCTCCGGTAGACGGCCGCGAAGAGCCAGGCCGACAGCAGAAGATCGACCGCGGCCAGCGCCGCCCCCGCCGCCAGCGCGTGCGGCGGCACCTTCCCGCCGAGCAGGAGCGCGCGCAGACCCTCGAAGACGTAGGCCGGCGGCAGGACGCGCGCGACCGCCCGCATCCAGCGCGGCAGGACCGACAGCGGGTAGAACACCCCCGCGAACGGCGCGACCAGCGCCGGGATCGGCCAGACCAGCCACTCCGAGGCCGGACCCAGCCGCAGGACCATCGCCGTCGCCGCCGTCCCCATCGCGATCCCGAACAGGAACAGGACCAGCAGGAACGGCACGAAGAGCGCCCCGTACGCGGCGAACGAGAAGCCGAAGGCCAGCCGGGCCAGCGCGAGCATCCCCGCCAGCCCGATCGCGCTCGTCGCCGTGCTGGCGACGATCAGCCCCGCGACGTACTCGGAGACCCTCAGCGGCGAGGCGAAGAAGTTGAGGAAGTTGTGCGTCCAGACGTCCTCGAAGAAGGCCGTCGTGACCCCGTTCATCACGCGCGTGAAGAAGTCCCAGAGCAGGACCGCGCCGAGGAGCGTCCCCGTGAAGCTGAAGCCGGAGCCGGAGACCGAGTTCAGGTAGCGCGCGAGGAAGCCCCAGAGCACGACGTCGACGAGCACCCAGGCGAAGATCGGCAGGAGGCGCGCCAGACTGCCGCGGATCAGGTAGAACTGCCGCAGGACGACCGCGAACAGGCGCCGCAGGCTCACAGGCTCAGCGGCTCCCGCGCGACCGCGACGAACAGGTCCTCGAGGTCGCGCTTGCCGTGCCGCGCCGGCAGCTCGCGCGGGTCGCCCTCGAGCAGGATCCGCCCGCGCGACAGGAACAGCACGCGCGCGCAGACCTCCGCGACCTCGGCCATGTTGTGCGACGTCCACAGCACCCCGGCCGCGCCGCGCGCCGCGTAGTCCTTGATCTGCGCGCGGACGTCGCGCGCCGTCGCCGGATCCAGCGAGGCCGTCGGCTCGTCGAGGAGCAGCAGGCTCGGCTCGTTGAGCATCGCCTTGGCCAGCCCCAGCCGCGACTGCTCGCCCGAGGAGAGCAGTCCCGCCTTGACGTCGCGGAAGCGCCCCAGGTCGAAGCGCACCAGCAGTTCCTCGATCCGCGCCGAAAGCCCGCGCACCCCGTAGAGCAGGCCGAACACGCGCAGGTTCTCGGCGACCGTCAGGTTGCCGGGGAGGGGCGCGTAGACCGCCGCGAAGCTCGCGCGCTCCCGGGGGACGGCGCGGATCTCGCCCGCGCTGGGAGCGAGCACGCCGAGGATCATCCCGATCGTCGTCGTCTTGCCCGCCCCGTTGGGGCCGAGCAGGCCCACGATCTCGCCCGGACGGACCGCGAAGGAGATCCCGTCCACGGCGGCGGCCCCGTCGTACTCCTTGCGCAAGCCCGAGACCGACAGGATCGCCTCCATGACCGCATCCTCGCAAATTCCGGGCCCCCGCATCGAGACGAAGGCGCCCGAGATCCGCTCTTGACGGGAACGAGAACCGGGTCTACAGTAATGGCATGACCCCGAAAATCCCCCTCCTCGCGACGGCCGCGCTCCTGGCGGCCGTCTCCGCGTCCGCCCAGGTCTGCCGCCCCGACGCCGCTCCGCCCGCGCACCCGGCGGACGCCGCCCTGGCCGCCTCCGTCCAGAAGGGGGTCGACGCCGCGCTGGCCGGCCGGGCCGCCGACGGCGTCTCCGTCCGCAGCGCCGACTGCGCCGGCGCCGCGGGCGCGAAGACCTACACTTTGACCGGCCACGGCCGGACCGTGACCTTCGACTCGGCCCAGCTGGCGAACCTGAAGAAGGGCTCCGTGGACGCGGCCCTGGCCCGGCATTTGAGCGCCGCCCTCGGCCTCGCCGCCGACGCCGCCGGACCCGGAGCGGCGAAGGACGCGGGCAAGGAGCCGCCGCCGTCCGTCCTGGCCAAGAGCCGCTTCGAGCAGGAGCAGGCGCGCAAGCGCGCCGCCGGCC
>JAGWRY010000220.1 GCA_028869495.1 Elusimicrobiota bacterium
CCGACGCGCGAGAACCCGGCCCTGCGCCTGGGCGCCGCGCTCGGCGGCCACGCGCGCGAAGGACGCGACAAGCTGACGCTCGTCCTCGACCCGCGCCTGGAGGCCCTCGGCCCGTGGATCGAGCAGCTGATCGCCGAGTCCACCGGCAAGGAGGGCAAGGGGATCGTTCCCGTTCCCGGCGAGAGCCTCGGCGCGCCGGCCGACTACGGCGCCGACCGCCTGTTCGTGCGCGTCGCGCTGAAGTCCCGCCCGGACGCCGCCGTCGACGCGAAGCTCGCCGCGCTCGAGGCCGCCGGCCACCCGGTCGTGCGCCTCGAGCTCGAGGACGAGCTCGACCTCGGCGCGCAATTCTTCGTCTGGGAGGCCGCGACCGCCGCGGCCGGGCTCCTGCTCGGCGTCGACCCGTTCGACCAGCCCGACGTCCAGGCCGCCAAGACGCGCGCGGTCGAGCTCCTGTCGGGGCCGGACGCCGGCGCCAAGGCCGTCGGGAAGGCCGACTTCCGCGCCGGGGGCCTGGCCGCCTTCGCGGACCCCGCGCTCGTCTCGGGCCTGAAGGCCGACCCGGGGCGCGACCTGCCCCTGCGCGACGTCCTGGCCGCGCACCTGTCGCGCGTGCGCCCCGGCGACTACGTCGCGATCCTCGCCTACCTGGCCGAGACCGACGAGAGCCGACGCGCTCTCGAGGAGGTCCGCCGCCTGGCCCGCGCGCGCGGGACCGCGCCCGCGACCGTCTCGTGGGGGCCGCGCTACCTGCACTCGACCGGCCAGCTTTACAAAGGCGGCTCCGGCCAGGGCGTCTTCCTGCTGCTGTCCGACGCCGACCCGTCGCGGCTGAAGATCCCGGGGCGCCCGTACTCGTTCGGCGCCGTCTGCCGGGCGCAGGCCCGCGGCGACGCGGCCGCGACGCTCGCGGCCGGACGGCGCCTCCTGCGCCTCGAGCTCGGCGGCCCCGAGGGCCTGCGCGCGGTCGCCAACGCGCTGGCCGCCGCGGCCCCGGCCGCGCGATGAGACTCTCGCCGGCCGAGCGCGCCCGGCGCCTGGCCAAGATCCGCCTGGTCCTGACCGACGTCGACGGCGTGCTGACCTCGGGCGTCATCTACCACTTCGTGGACACCGCCGGCGAGCTCGTCGAGTTCAAGGGCATCCACTCCCAGGACTCGATCGCGATGGCCTGGCTCGCCGAGTCGGGCCTGACCACCGGCGTCATCAGCGGGCGCGT
The DNA here is from genome assembly GCA_028869495.1 of Elusimicrobiota bacterium. Taxonomy (GTDB): domain Bacteria; phylum Elusimicrobiota; class Elusimicrobia; order UBA1565; family UBA9628; genus GWA2-66-18. The sequence continues at coordinate 1,220 of JAGWRY010000220.1, forward strand.
GTCGAAGGGGACCGACGCGCGCCTGCGCCTGCTGAAGGTCAAGCACATCTACCAGCACCGCCTCGACAAGGCCGACGTCTTCGCCGAGATCCTGGCCAAGGAGGGTCTCGCTCCCGAGCAGGCCGCCTACCTCGGCGACGACCTGACCGACCTGCCGGTGATGCGCCGCGCGGCCCTCGGCGTCGCCCCGGCGAGCGCCCGCCCCGAGGTCCTGGCCGCCGCGCACTGGGTCGTGCGGGCGCGCGGGGGGGACGGCGCCTTTCGCGAGTTCGCCGAGGCCCTGCTCAAGCGCCAGGGGCTTTGGGACGCGATCCTCGCGCGCTACCGTTGACGCGCGCCCCCGACAAGGCTAGAATCAAACGGCCATGATCGACCTGTTCGGGCTGGGCCGCTCGCACGAGGAGAAGCCCCCGGAGGGCGCCGCGCCGCCCCCGGAGGAGCCCGCTCCCGCGCCGGAGCCGGAGACGCCCCGCGGCGCGTCCGGCCTCTGGCTCTTCCTGCTGGTGCTCGACGTGCTCTTCGTCGCCGTCTTCGGCGGCGTCGTCGCGGCGAAGATCATGCAGTACTGGAAGCAGCCCGCACCCGCGGCGGCACGACGCCCGGTCACGCACCGCGCCCCGGCGCCGAAGCCCGCGCCGGCCCCGGCCGAGACGGCCGCCCCGGAGCCGCCCAAGCCCGCCGCCGAGGCCCCCAAGCCCGCGAAGAGCGAGCAGAGGAAGCCCGCGGCCCATGCCGAGGCGAAGCGCACGCCCCTGCCCTCCCTGACCGAGGCTCCCGCGCCGCACGCCGCCCCGAAGCCCAGCGCCGCGCCCGGCGCCGCCCACGCCCGCCCGGCCGTCTTCCGCCTGCGCGCGCCGCACGCGCGCAGCGTCCAGCTCGTCGGAGCCTTCATCGTCCACGGCGGGCGCATGCCGATGAAGAAGGGCAAGCACGGCGAGTGGAGCCTGAAGCTCTACCTGAACCCCGGCCAGTACCGCTACCTGTTCCTCGAGGACGGCCGCAAGATCCTCGACCCGGAAAACCCGCGCTCCGAGCGCGGGGCGTCCCTGCTGAACGTGCCTTAAGTCACTCCCGAGGGGGGGCGCTTGTCTTGATTTTGTAACACCCCTTCACTACACTCCTCCTCAAGCGGCGGCGCAGCCCCGCGCGATAAATGCTTCGGCTTCCACGATCGACCGGTCGCGCCCTCCTCTTGTGCGCCGCGGCATTCCTGCTGTCCGCGCTGCCCGCCCGCGCCGCCTCCCAGCTGGCGAACCCGCGCTTCGCGGCCGCCTCCGCGCGCCTGCCCAACGGCAACGTCATCATCGTGGGCGGCATCGTCAGCACCGGGCCGGTGGTGACCGCGACGAACTCGGTCGAAATCCTGGACGCCCAGTCGGGAGGCTCCCTCACGGCGGGGGCCTCGATGTCCGTCGCGCGCGCCTCGGCCACGATCACCGTCCTCCCCGACGGGAACGTCCTGGTGACCGGCGGCTGGAACCAGACCAGCGGCGCCCTCAACTCCGCCGAGATCTACATCTCGACCACGAACACCTGGGTCGGGGTCGCCAACACGATGACCGACGCGCGCTACGACCACACCGCGACCCTGCTCAACGACGGCACGGTGCTGATCTGCGGCGGCCACACGAACACCGCGGGCAACCCCGACACGAACAGCTGCGACCTGTTCACGCCCGCCATCGGCAACCCCGGCGCCGGGACCTTCTCCCATCCGGCCGGCATCGACATGACCCTGGGCCGCGAACTGCAGACCGCGACCCTGCTCAACGACGGCTCGGTCTGGATCGCCGGCGGCTACAACGAGAACGCGTCGGGCTACGCGAACGGGGGGTTCTACGCGACCACCGGCTCCAGCTTCGTCGTGACGACCGAGCGCTATTACCCGTCCCTCGGGAGCTGGCAGCAGACCGCGCCGCTGAACATCGGCCGCGCCTACCACACGGCGACGCTGACGGGGGACAACAAGGTCCTGATCGTCGGCGGTTTCAACGACCACCCGGCCTTCGACGCCAACGGCTACACGGGCGCCAACGGCCTCGGGAGCACCGGGCCGTTGGCCTCGACGGAGCTCTACGACCCGACCGGCGGCTCGATCGTGCCCGGCGCCCCGACCCTGGTGCGGCTCTGGCAGCACGCCGCCGTGCTCGACCCGAGCGGCGAGGTCGACGCGATCGAGGGGCGCGGCAACATCGAGCCGAGCGACTTCACCGGCACCATCGCCTTCGGCAGCGGCAGCACGATGAGCGGCACGTTCGTCCAGGACGGCGACGTGACGACCCCCAACGGCAACACGGCCTACTCCTCGTCGCACACGGCCACCAGCGGGAGCGCCACGGCCGCGCTGACCGTCCAGCTGAATCCGCAGGTCACCGGCACGATCATCGACGGCGACATCCAGTTCACTTCCCCGTACGTCCTGCTCAACGGAGGTTATGCGTTCTTCACGAGCGCGAGCACGAGCGTCGCGACGAGCGTGGGCCTGCGCCTGAGCCTGAACAACGTGAAGATCGGCTGCGACCCCACGAACACGACGAGCTGCGGCTACGCGACGGGCGACTTCCCGTTCACGAACGTCGGTCAGGGCTCCTACGGCTTCACGGTGCCGCTGACGCGGCTCGCGGACCTGACGACGACGCCCACCGCCAGCGGCGCCATCCATCTGTCCGCGGATTCCACTCCCGGCTCCGTCGTCGACATCGTCAGCGGGACCATCACGACCCAATTGAAGGTGACCGTCCCGAGCTTCCTGGCGGGCTTCGACATCACGAGCGCGACGATCACGCTGGACAGCGCGGACACCCTGACCTTCGCGGAGTCCAGCAGCTACACCGCCACGCTGACCCTCGGTACGGCCACCGTGACCGGCTCGTTCCCCGTCGACGGCTCGGGCGTGGTCGATTTCGGGAACGTCACCTTCGGCCCCGACATCAGCGGAACCATCCAGAACGTCGGCCAGAGCCAAATCTACTACGCCACCTCCACGCCCAGCGGCGTCTCCATCCCCGTCGGAGGAGCCGGAAACGCGCGGGTCACCCCGATCGAGGTCTCCCTGCAGGCGGCCTCCAACGGCATCGACCTGGACGGCGCCACGCTCAAATACGCGAAGGCCACCTACGTCATCCGCGACATGATCTTCAGCGACGCCGAGTACTACGACCCCAAGAACAACCAGTGGTCCTTCAACCCGGCCAACGGCAAGCTGATCCGCCCGCTGTACACGCAGGTCGCCCCGGTCGCGGATCTCCTGCCGAACGGCGACGAGTTCGTCGCCGGCGGCATGGACTGCGGCGTGGACTCCTCGGGCAACACGGACTGCTCGACGCTCGGGCCGAGCAGCACCTCCTACTCCCTGCTGGCGAACTACCCCGGCTTCTCGAACGGTTCCGCGCAGGAATCCGTCGGGCACGCGTACCACTCCGCGACCCTGCTCGCCGACGGCACGATCCTGGTCGCCGGCGGCACGGACGGCACCACCGTCCTGCAGAGCGCCGCGACCTTCGACCCGGTCGCCGCGAAGTTCACCCCGACGACGGGCTCGATGACCGTCCCGCGCGAGCAGCACTCGGCGACCCTGCTCCCCGACGGGAGGGTCCTGCTCGCCGGCGGCTTCACGACGACGGCCGGAAGCACGAGTCCGACGAACACCGCCGAGCTCTACTTTCCCGACCAGCGCAGCTTCGCGGCGACGCCGCCGATGATCTCCTCGCACAGCCAGGCGACGTCGGCCCTCCTGCCCGACGGCGACGTCCTCGTGGCCGGCGGCTTCTCCGCGGGCACCACCGCGACGAAGACCGCCGAGATCTACGTCTCGACCTCCAACGTCTGGATGCAGGTCGCCGACATGCCCTCCGGCCGGGCCGACGCCGCCTCGGTGCTCCTCCAGAACGGGAAGATCGCGGTCTTCGGCGGGACCGATTCGAGCGGCGTCCTCGGCAGCGTCGTCGTCTACGATCCCGCGACGAACACCTGGTCCACGATGGGCAACAGCATGCCGACGGCCCTGCACGGCGAGACGGCGACGCTGATGCCCAACGGCGACGTCCTCGTCGCGGGCGGGAACGACGGATTCGGCGAGAGCGCGAAGTCTTACCTTTATAATCCCGGCTCGGACACCTGGAGCGCGACCAAGGATCTCAATTACGCGCGCTTCGAGCAGTCGGCCACCCTCCTGCCCAACGGCGACGTGATGATGACCGGCGGCGTCCAGGAGGCCGGGATCGGCTCGGGCTCGAGCAACAACGCCCTCCAGCAAGTCGAGTATTACCACCCGAACAGCCGGGTGTGGACGTACGTCGGCGCCAACATGAGCGCGCCGCGAGCCTTCGACACGGCGACGCTGGCGCCCGACGGCTACCTTTACTTCATCGGCGGCGCCAACGGAAGCATCGGCGCGTCGCAGACCGCCAGCTTCTACACGTCGTACGACCACTCCTACTTCACCGCGGTCCCCGACAACCGGGCGGTCAGCGCGACGAGCCTGCGCCAGTCGTCGATCACGGCCGTGACCGCCTCGCCGCTCCTGCCGGGAGACACGTTCAACGTGACCGGCCTGCGCTTCCGCGGCGGGACGGAGGCCAGCGGCGGGGCGGCCGGGCCGCCGAACTCCTCGTTCAGCTCGCCGCGCCTCCTGCTCCAAAGGGTCGGCGGCGCCGACGCGACCGGCTCCGAGTCCGGCGGCGACTTCATCGCCGACCTGACGCAGTCGGTCTACAACGACAGCATCAACAAGGACACGCTCAACACGAGCCTGACCGCGCCCCTGCCGGCCACGACCAGCCTCCTGCCCTACGGCTGGTACATGACCTGGGTCGGCAACAACGACGTCCACACCGTCGAGGCGCCGATGGTCCAGATCGGCCCCGCCAAGCCGAGCGCGGCCCCGACCTGGAGCAGCTCGACGGTGCTGGGCACCTCGTCGATCACCTGGACCTGGGGCGCCGTCGCCGGCTCCCCCGACGGCTACGACCTCTACCAGTCCTCGTCGGGCCTCTTCATCTCCACCGTCTCGGCGACGCCGGCCGCCACCTACTACAGCTTCACCGAGACCGGCCTCCAGCCGAACGCGACGTCCGGCCTGCTGATCGCCGCCTACACGATGAGCGGCGACGGCCCGCTGTGGCACTCGGCGACGACCTACACCCTGCCCCTCGCGCCGACGGGACTCTCGATCAGCTCCGTCGTCGCCAGCTCGCTGTACCTCTTCTGGAACCCGAACGGCAACGTGACGGGAACGGTCTACGAGGTCAGCATGTCGACCGACCAGTTCTTCACCACGCCCTCGACGCCGGTGCCGACCTCGTTCCTGGACACGACGGACTACGCGCTGATCTCGAACCTGGCGCCGTCGACGACCTACTGGCTGCGGGTGCGCGCCTTCAACGCCTCGAACCTCGCGTCGGACTTCAGCACGTCGATCTCGACGCTGACGCGCACCCCGATCCAGACCGTCATCGGGACCGCCGTGAGCTCGACCACGATCCAGTGGAACTGGGCCGATCCGGGCGGCGTCACCTACTACAACGTCTACAACACGACCACCAGCGTCTTCCTCGCGAGCCCGACGGTCAACAGCTTCACGGACCCCGGCCTGGACGTCAACACTCAGCGCTCGGTCGAGGTCCAGGCCGTGAACGCGGGAGGCGGCGGGCCGCTGACGGTCGGCGCAACCATCTACACTCTCGCCAATCCGCCGTCCAGCGTCGCCCTGCCGACCATCGGCCTGACGACGGGCAGCGTCGTGGCGACCTGGCTGCCCAACGCCAACCCGCTGGACACGCTGTACACCGTCAAGGCCCTCCAGCTCCAGGTCTCGACGTCGGCCGCCGTGCTCACTTCCACGACGGGCTTCACCGCCGACATCACGGGCCTCTCCCCCGCGAGCCTCGTCACGGTGATCATGTTCGCTCAGAACGGCAACGCGGTCAGGACCTCGACCGTCTCGGTCTCGACGTACACGCTCGCCGCGACCCCGTCGAACCTCGCCGTGACGCAGACGACGCCGATCTCGGTCTCCGTCGCCTGGAACTCGAACAACAACACGCCCACCGCCTATTACGAGCTGACCTACTCGACGGACGACTTCGCGACCGACGTGTCGACGTTCCTCGCGTTCTCCGCCGGCTACGACTCCTCGACCGCGACCGTCACCGGCCTCCTCACGTCGACGACCTACTGGTTCCGGGTCCGCGCGGAGAACCCGTACGGGCAGGTCACCGCGTTCTCGAACACCGTCTCCTCGCTGACCTACAACGGAGGAGCCCCGGCCGGCTCCATCGCCGGAACCCTGACGGCCCTCGGCGCCTCCCAGATCCAGGGCTCGCTCGCCGGCGGCCGCACGATCGACCTGCGTTCGCCCGGCGGAGCCTTCCCGCAGGACGTCAGCCTGCTGATCTCATCCTACGACGCGTCGACGCCGTTCTGCCCGCACGGCCTCAACGTCGCGATCTCGCTGACCGAGACCCCGGAGTTCCAGCCCTCGAAGCCGGTCTTCCTGACCGTCTCTTATCTGGCGGCCGAGCTCGGCGGAAACCCGACCTCTCAGATCGCGCTGATGCGCTACGTGCCGGGCAGCGTCGACTGCGTCCCGCTGTCGACCACGTTCGACGCCGCGGGCCAGACCTTCACCGCCCAGCTGAACCACTTCTCGCTCTACGAGCTCGTCGCGACGCCATTGTCGACCTCCGCCGACTCCGCGCGCATCTTCCCGAACCCGTACCGCGCGGCTCACGACGCCTACGTCACGATCGACCACGTCCCGCCGTATGCGCGCATCCGCGTGATGACCCTCCAAGGGATCACCGTGTTCGACCAGCAGGCCGACGGCTCCGGCATCCTGATCTGGCAGGCGACCAACGGCGTCGGCCGCTCGCTGGCGAGCGGCCTCTACCTCGTCGTCGTCGAGTCCGGCTCGACGAAGAAGATCATGAAGCTGGCGGTGATCCGATGAGGATTCTGATCGCCGCCGCCCTGCTCGCCGCCCTCGCCGCACGTCCGGCGGCCGCCGTCGACTTCTCGCGCGCGGCCGCCGGCACCGCCGGCTCCGACTTCCTGCTCCTGGACGAGGGGGCGCGCGGGATCGCGATGGGCGGGGCGATGAGCGCGATCACGGACGACGCGACGTCGATCTATTGGAACCCCGCCGGGCTCTACCGCGTGCCGCGCCTGTCGGCCAGCTTCATGCACGCGCAGTACGTCGCCGACATCACCTACGACGACATCAGCTACGCCCAGCGCATCAACGACGCGTCGGTGCTGGGCCTCGGCGTGCGCTACATGGACGGCGGGAGCATCACGCAGACCAACATCGACGCGATGGACGTCGGCACGTTCCATCCGCGCTCGTACGTCGTCGAGGCCGGCTGGGGCGAGCAGATCTACGACCTGTCCGACAGCGACATGGACATCGGCATGGGCGTTTCCGGCAAGATGATCCGCACCGACCTCGGCCCGGCCTCCGCCAACGGCTACGCGCTCGACTTCGGCGTCCAGTCCCGCTTCTACACCGCCCTGCTGCCCTACAACATGTCCTTCGTGATCCAGAACCTCGGCTCGGGCCAGAAGTTCGACCAGGTCCGCGACACCCTGCCCCTGCGCCTGCGCTTCGGCGGCGGCGTCCAGCCGGTGCGCGGGCTGACCCTCTCCGTCGAGGGCCTGGCGCCGATCAACGACGCGCCGTACGCCGCCGGCGGCGCCGAGTACTCGGCCGAGATCGAGCCCGGCGTGAAGGCCGCCGCGCGCGTCGGCGTCAACTCGCAGACCTTCCAGTCGCTCGGCTTCGCGTCGATGCTGAACTTCGGCCTGGGGCTGACGCTCGGCGACTTCTCGTTCGACTACGCGTTCGCGCCGATGGGCGTGCTCGGCACGGCCGCCCACCGCATCTCCCTCAGCTACAACCTGCCCGCGAAGATCTCGCGGCGCTACCGCGAGAGATAGCATGGATCCCCTCGAGCCGAAGCCGCCCCGCCCGGTCCCGCCGGCGCCGCCGCGCCCCGAGTGGCTGAAGGCCGCGCCGGCCGCGCCTCACGCGCCGGGCGTCACGCCGATGATGGACTTCTTCCAGCGCCGCGTCGAGGCGCTCGAGCGCGAGCTGTCCCTCGAGCGCGAGCGCGCGCAGGCCGCGCAAAGCCTGCTCTCCTCGCAGGAGCTGCTGAAGGCCGAGGTCGACGCGCACCTGAAGGCGATCACCGACCAGCTCAAACGCGAGAAGAGCGAGCGCGAGGGAACGGAGGCCCGCGAGCGCGCGCACGGGCGCGTCGAGGCCCTGGAGAAGCGCCTCGACGAGATGAACGCGACCTTCGCCCAGCTGCTGAAGGAGGCCGTCTCGCGGCGCGAGGAGGGCCCGTCGGCCGGCGCGCTCGCGGCCGAGCTCTCGGCCTTCCGCGGCGCGCTCAAGGACGGGATGGACGGCGTCGCGCGCTGGCGGGGGGAGCTGCGCGAGCTCTCCGCGCTGGTCCCGCGCGTCGAACAGCTCTCCGAGCGCCTGCCGCAGGAGGAGAAGCTCTTCGAGGAGTCCGTCGGGCGCCGCCTCGACGAGTTCGCCGCGCGCGTCGCGCGCACGCTCGACGACTGGCGCCGCGCGCAGGAGGCCGGGCGCGAGCGGGAGACCGAGCGCGTCGCGGCCCTCGAGCGGGAGCGCGCCGACCTCGCCCGCTTCTGGGACGGCCAGGCGCGCGTCCTGCGCGACGAGCACATGAAGGACGCCGCCGCGCGCGAGGTCGAGGCCGCGCGCCGCGTCGACGAGATCAAGGCGCGCCTCTCGGCGCTGGCCGCCGCGCAGGACGCCTCGGCGCAGGGCTCCGCCGAGGTCAAGCAGGTCCTCGAGCGCATCGTCGAGGTCCTGACCGCGACGCCCAAGGCCAAGGACGAGACGATCGCCGCGCTGGAGACCGAGCAGGAGGAGCTGCGGCGCGCCCTGCGCGAGCGGCATGAGGCTCTCGCGCGCTTCGCGGCCGAGCGCCGCGGCGTCGAGAAGTCGCTCGGCGACGGCCTCACTCGCCTGACCGGAGAGCTCGAGGCCGAGCGCGCGCGCGTGCGCGCGGCCGAGGCCGCCGCCGCCGAGCGCCTGGGCCGCATCGAGACGCTCTCGGCCCGCGTGGCCGACCTCGAGCGCGCCGTCGAGGCGCGCGACGCGCGCCTGCTGTCGGCGTCCGGAGAGCGCGACGAGCTCGTGCGCGCGCTGACGGCCGAGGCCGAGAAGGCCCGCGCCGCCCGCGAGGAGGCCCGCGCCGCCGCCGACGCCGCCGAGGCGCGCCTGGCCGAAATGGCCAAGCGCCTGGAGGACGAGACCTCGCGCCGGACGTCGGCCGAGGGCTCCGCCGCCGAGGCCCGCGTCCAGCTGGGAGCTCTCGCCGCCCAGACCGCGCGCAGCCTGCAGGAGCGCGACGCGACGGCGGCGCGCTTCGCCGACTGGGAGAAGGAGCGCGCGAGCCTGCTCGAGACCCTGCGCAAGAAGGACGAGATGATCTCTCTGCTCTCGGCGACCTTCCAGGGAGCCCTCAAGAAGGGCGTCTGACCCCGCGGCCGTCCTTTTGCTAGGATGGCCGCGAGATGAGAGCCGTCGTCCTGAGCGCCTTCGGCGGTCCCGAGAACCTGGAGCCCGCGGTCCTGCCCGATCCCGTCCCCGGCCCCGGCGAAGTCCTCCTGCGCGTGCGCGCCTGCGCGCTGAACCACCTGGACCTCTGGATCCGCGCGGGCCTGCCTTCGGCCAAGATCAAGACCCCGTTCGTGCTCGGCTGCGACGCGGCCGGCGAGATCGCGGCCCTCGGCTCCGGCATCGAGGGCGTCGCCGTCGGCGGGCGCTTCGCGGTCCACCCGGGACGCTCCTGCGGCCGCTGCGACGCCTGCCGCGACGGCCGCGACTCGGCCTGCCCGGACTACGGCATCATCGGCGCCTACGGCGGCAGGCCCGGCGCCTACGCCGAGCTTCTGACGGTCCCGGTCGAGCACCTGCTGCCGATGCCGGACGCCCTCGGCTTCGACGAGGCCGCCGCGGCGCCCCTGACCTTCCTGACCGCCTGGCACATGGTCGTGACGCTCGCGGACCTGAGGCCCGGCGAGACCTTGCTCGTCGTCGGCGCCGGCTCTGGCGTGGGCACGGCCGCCGTCCAGATCGCGAAGCTCCTCGGCGCGCGCGTGATCGGGACCTCGCGCTCCGAGGAGACGCTCGCGCGCGCGAAGGCCCTCGGCGCCGACGCGGCGCTGCGGCATCCGCCCGAGGACCTGGCCAAGTCCGTGCGCAAGCTGACGGGGGGGAAGATGGCCGACGCCGTCTTCGAGCACGTCGGCGGCGCCCTGCTGATGAACGCGCTCAAGTGCCTGCGCCGCGGCGGGCGGCTGGTCACCTGCGGCGCGACCGCCGGTCCCGAGGCGACGCTCGACCTGCGCTACGTGTTCGACCGACAGCTCCGTATTTTCGGCGCGAAGATGGGCAGCCTCGCCGAGATGCGCCGCGTCTGGGCGCTGATCGCCGAAGGACGCCTCAAGCCCGTCGTCGACCGGACCTTCCCGCTCGCCGAGGCGCGCGCCGCGCACGAGCATCTGGCCTCGTCCGGACATTTCGGCAAGGTCGTCCTCCGGCCGTGAAGCGCGCCGCGGAGCTGATCCCGGTCTGGCTGCTCGCGGCGGCGGTGCTCGTCCCGCTGCTCGGCGTCTCCCAGCCCCTCCTCGAGGTCGACGACGCGCGCTACGCGCAGGTCCCGGCCGAGATGCTCGCCTCGCGCGACTTCGTCCAGCCGACCCTCGACGGCACGCCCTACGTCGAGAAGCCGCCGCTGTGGTACTGGGCCTGCGCCGGCGCCTACGCCGCCTTCGGCGTCTCCGCGGCGACCGCGCGCGTCGCGATGTGGCTGTTCGGCCTGCTCGGCCTGCTCGGAACCTGGTGGCTCGCCTCCTGGCTCTACGACGGCGAGACGGGCCTGGCCGCGGCCGCGGCGGCGGCGAGCGCCGCGCTCTGGCTCTTCCTGACGCACAACATGACGCTCGACCTGCCGCTGACGGCGCTCTTCGCCTGGGAGACCGCGCTGATCCTGCGCGTCCTGCTCAGGCCCGAGGACGCGGACTGGGCCGCGCCCGCGGCCTGGGCCGCCGGCGCGCTGGTCTTCCTGACCAAAGGTCTGATCGCGGTGGTCCTGCCCGGAGCCTGGATCGTCGGCCTGGCGATCCTGTACCCGAAGACGCGGCGCGGCGCGCGCGCGATGATCTCGCCCCTCGGGATCGCGCTCGGCTTCGCGATCGCCGCGCCCTGGTTCGTCCTGCTCCACCGCCGCCGCCCGGACTTCTACCATCTGTTCTTCTACGAGCAGCACTTCCAGCGCTTCCTGACGCAGAAGTACAACCGCAACGAGCCGTGGTGGTTCTTCCTCGTCGTCCTGCCGGCGGGCCTGCTCCCCTGGAGCGTGCCGTTTCTGGCCGGGCTGTGGCGCGCGGTCCGCCGCCCGTTCCAGGAGGACGTCCGCGGGCCCGCGCTGGCGGCCTGGGTGCTAGGGGTCACGACCTTCTTCTCGCTGTCCCACTCGAAGCTGGCGACCTACGTCCTGCCGGTCTTCCCGCACGCGGCGATCCTGGCCGTCGTCGCGGTCAAGGACGGCCTGCCCGACTGGGCCAAGACCGCCTCGCGCCTGCTCGGCGCCCTGCTGCTCCTGGCCGCCGCCGTCGCCGCGGTCGTCCTGGCCGCGGGCCTGGCCCCCGAGCGCCTGTGGCCGCCGCCGGGACTGCCCGCCGCGTCGGCGCCGGCG
>JAGWRY010000221.1 GCA_028869495.1 Elusimicrobiota bacterium
GTCCCGCGGCGCCGCGGTCACGTCGTACCAGCGCGCGGACGGGTCGAGGCCGCGGATCAGGTAGCGGCCGCCGGCGTCCGTCGTCGCGGACAGGTCGCCGGACGCCGAGCCGGGCGCCGCGCCCGCGGCGCTCGGGCGCGCGGAGACCGTCAGGCCCGCGATCGGCGCGCCGGTCCCGGCGTCGGTCGCCCGCCCGGAGACGTAGCTGCCGGCCAGCAGCGGCACGACCCCGAGGTCGACCGCCTGCCCGGGGCCGACGACGACGCCCGACACCCCCGCCGGCGACAGCGCCAGCTGGCCGGAGCCGAGCGCGCCGGTGTCGGCCGGGACCTCGAAGTCCACGTCGTAGGTCCCCGGCGCCAGCCCGTCCAGGACGATGCGGCCCTGCGCGTCGACGATCGTCCCGTCCGCCGCCGGGCTCGAGACGCGGACCGCGCCGGGCCGGGACGGGACCGCCTCGGCGCGGGCCTGGAAGCCGAGCGGCAGAAGGGACGCGTCGTCGTTCGTGATCAGGATCGCGCGGCTCGAGCCGTCGGCCGCGAGTTCGGAGACCGCCAGGCGCGCGCGGATCGTCCCGGAGCGGACGAGCGCCAGCGACTCGCCCGCGACGTCGGCGCCGGCGACGACGACGGCCTGCGCCGGGGCCGCCCAGGCCCGCGGCGAGGAGAGGTCGTCGGCCGCCAGCGTGTAGCGCCCGTCGGCGACGCCGTCGAAGGCGAACGCGGCCGAGCCGCCGGGCGGCGGCGAGAGGACGGTCTCGCGCGCGGCCGAGCCGTCGGCGGCGTAGAGCGTCACGCGGAACAGCCGCCCCGCCGGCAGGTCCGCGGGCGCGGACAGGGAGCCCGCGACGCCCGAGCCGCGGCCCAGGCTCGGCGCGAGGACGACCGGGGCCGTCCCGACGGTCACCAGCTGGTCGTACTCGACCGCCTCGGGCCCGTCCGAGGAGTCGCCGTCGAGCTCGCCGGGCACGCGCAGCACGTAGAGCCCCGGGGAGACGCCGCCGAACGAGAACTGCCCGTTCGGCGCCATCGCCGCGGCGAAGCCCAGCGACGTCGCGGGCGACGTCGAGGCCGCCGGCGCCGCGCAGGAGCCGGCCCCTCCCGGGGCCGCGCGCAGGGCCGGCGCGCCGAGCGCGGGATCGTAAGGGACCAGCTCCGCGCGCAGGGTCTGCCGCGCGAGCGGGTCGCCCGAGCCGAGCAGGCAGAGGCTCTGCCAGGCCGCCGCCGCCTGGATGCCCGCCGGGGAGCTCGCCGCGACCGTGTACGAGGCGCCGGAGGCCGTCCGCGTCGACAGGCTGATCGTCCCGGAGACGGACAGCAGGCCCGAGACCGGCGTCGTCGAACCGCTCAGGTCCAGCGTCGCCTGCGCGGTCGCCCCGTCGGTCAGCAGCGCGCGCGCGGAGCCCCAGTCGCCGGTCGTCGCGAAGAGCGCGGCGACCCGCGCCGGGCCGGGCGGCAGGGCCGGCGAGAAGAAGGTCGCGCTCGAGCAGGCGAGGGTCTCGAAGCTCCCCGCGCCGGAGAGCGCGGTCGAATCGCCGAAGGCGCGCACGGAGCCGTCGGCCGCGTCGAACTGCAGGCCGAGCGACTTCCACGCCGAGGCCGCGCGGCAGGCGCCGCCGGGCAGGGGCGGCAGGAGGACGACGGTCCTCAGCCGCGCGTCCTGGGCGGCCAGCGTCAGCGAGCCCGTCGACACCGAGCCCGCCGCGACCGAGACCGTCTCGCCCCCGGCCGGCGACAGCGAGAAGCCCGGCAGCGAGGTCCGGATCGTCCACGGGCCCGGGGCCAGGCCCGTCAGCGAGAAGTTGCCGACGACCGCCGTCGGCGAGCCGGTCAGGCGCACGCGCGCCGACGCGCGGTCGAGCCGCCCGACCGCGAGCGCCTCGACCTGGACGTCGAAGGTCCCGGCCGGGCAAGAGGCCGGCGCGCCCCCGGTCCCGGCGAAGCACTGCGAGGCGCCGGTGCTGTCCCCGGCGACGGTCAGCGCCCCGGTGATCCCGCCGCCCGCGCCGAGCGTCAGGTCGAGCGCCCGGTCCGCCGTGTCGGGCACGTACAGGGCGGACGTCGAGGCCGCAAATCCCGGGGCCGAGGCCGTGATCGTCCACGTCCCCGGGTCCAGGCCGTAGAGGGCGTAGGCCCCGCTCGAGGGGCCGACCGCCGGCGGGACCGAGGAGACGAAGACCCCGCCGAAGGCCGCGGGCGCGGCCGCGCCCTGCTTCTGCGCCTGGACCGAGACGTTCGCCCCGTCGGCGGCGGTCGAGGGCAGGACGACCCAGCCGTAGACGTTCGCGAGCTTCGGCAGAGGCACGACGAGGTCGGCTCCGGACGCGCCGACCGTGACGCCCGCGATCGCGGTCGACAGGCGCAGGTCGGGGACGTCGACGTCGAACGTATAGACGCCGGGCTGGACGTAGGCGACGCTCCACGTGCTGGCCGCGCGCCCGAAGAGCGGGCCCGCGTCGTCGGAGCTCGCCGCGCCGCTCGAGAAGCGCAGCGCGCCGGCGAAGGCCGCGGAGCCGTCCGCCGCGCGCCCGACGAAGCCGCCGACCGCGTCGAGCGGCGCCGGGACCGGGATCACCGCCGCGACGCGCATCGGGACCGGCGCCGGCAGGGCCGGGCTGCCGAGGTCGACCGGCGGCAGGGACGCCGCCGGCGCCGCCAGCGCGGTGGA
>JAGWRY010000222.1 GCA_028869495.1 Elusimicrobiota bacterium
CCGAAGAACAACTCGGTCCACGAGAGATCGGAGTCCTTGGGCAGGAGCGAGGAGGGGTCCCGCGGCGCGGGGATCGCGGCGGCGGCCAGGTCGGCCTGGCGCCGCGCGTTGCTCAGGCCCTCGCCGCGGCAGGAGGCGTCGGGCAGGGACGCGAGGCGCGCGATCAGCGGGCGCAGGACGGCGAGCTTCGCGGCGGGGCCGGACGCGGCGTAGGCGCGGGTCCACTCGCGGGAGAGCTCCGCGTCCCAGGCCAGCGAGGCCCGTGCGGCGGGCAGGTCCTTCTCGACGCGCGCCGCCTCGGCCGCGACGGCGCCGCAGCGGGCGGCGGGGTCGGCCGCGAGGACGGCGAGGGAGTCGGTCCAGAGCCGGACGGCGTCCCCGGCGCGGCAGTCGCGGGCGTCGCCGCGCGCCTCCCGCGAGGTCTTCAGGAACCAGCGCTGGTCCTCGGCGCGGCGCGAGATCAGCGCGCGCTGACCGAACAGCTCCGGCAGGACCTTGTCGCAGCCCGGGGGCAGGCGCCGGACCGCCTTGATCGCGGCGTCGACGCGCGACGCGTCGTAGCGGCAGCTCTGCGGCGCGGAGTCGCCGCGCGAGGCCTCGACGTCCGCGTCGAGGCGCGAGAGCTCCTCGGCCTCGCCGGCGGCGCGCCGGCGGCCGGCCTCGGCGCGCTCCAGCAGCTTCTTGTACTGCGGCTTGACCTTCGCGGCGTCGGCGACGAGGCCCTCGAGGGCGGCGAAGGCGGCGCCGGCCGACTTCGGGTCGCAGGCCTGCTCGTCCTGCAGGGCGGCGGCCTCCTTCCTCAGCGCGAGCTCGAAGTCCGGGGCGACCGGGACCTCGACGCGCTCGTCGAGGGCGCCGCCGGACGCGGCCGAGACGATCGCGCGCGCGGCGAAGCCGCCGGGGCGCGAGATCGTCAGCACGCGCGAGTAAGGGTACGGGCCGCCGTCGCGGCGCTTGACGCGGCGCGTCTCGACGTCCGCGAAGCCGGCCGGCGTCTCGACGAAGGTCGTCTCCTCGATCGCGACCTTGGCGCCCTCGGGAAGCCCGTCGACCCAGTACGCGCCGGAGACGCGGGCCTCGTCGCCGAGCTCGTACTGGCCCAGGCGCGTCGGCGCCTCGAGGTGCAGTCCGGCCGAGCGCAGGCGCGGAGGGCCTTCGCGCGCCGGGGCGGCGCTGACGGCCGCCTCGAGGGACGACAGCAGGTCCGGGCGGGCGTCCAGCGCCGCGCAGAGGCGGTCCAGGGCGCTCAGCTCGCGGCGGACCTTCCGATCGCGCGCCATCGCCTTCAGCCGCGCCTGCGCGAGGACGAGGCCGCGGCGGCGGCGCTCGTCGAGGAGCCAGCGCCGGATCAGCGCGCGCAGCTCGGGCGGCGGGAAGCCGCGCACGGCGGCCGAGGCGAGGAGCACGCCGGCGTCCGAGGCGCCGCGGCGGGTCTCCTCGGCGAGGAACGAAGAGACGGCGTCCGCGTTCGGGGCGGGGCCCGCCAGCAGGTCGTCGAAGACGCCGCGGATCAGGGGCTCGGGGTCTTCCAGCCGGTCGGCGCGCGTCCGGGCGGCGAGAGCGCGGCCCCAGTCCGTGTCGAAGACGTTGCGCCGGCCCGGCGGCTCGGCGAGGCTCGCGCTCGAGGAGAGGAGCGACCAGCTCTCCTCCCGGGCGGCCGCGACCTCGTCGGCGAGCGCGTGAAGGCGGCCGGTCATCGCGCCGTCCTCGGGCAGGGCGCGGCAGGCGGCGTAGCCGCTCTCGGCGCGGGTCGGGACCAGCACGCCTTCGGCGGCGCTGGCGAAGTCGCGCGACAGGGTCCGGCACGACGCGGCCGCCGCGGCCAGGCCCTGCAGGGCCTTCCAGTGCACGGCGGCCAGGCGGGCGCCGTCGCCGTCGCCCTGCACGACGACGTAGCCGCGCTCGGACAGGGTCCGGACGCCGTCCGCGCCGAAGGCGGCCGTGAAGGCCTCGAGCGGCGAGCGCGCGGGGGCGGGGGACGGGGCGGCGGCGGCCAGCGCGGCCGTCAGGAACGCGGCCGCGGAGAGGGCGGCCGCCCTCATAGATGATATCGGGAGCAGGCCTGGCGGAGCTCTTTGAGGGCCAGGGCCAGCTCGTCGTCGGCCGGGCGGCCCTCCTCGAGCGACTTGCGCGCGGACTCGACGCGGGCGGCGGCGGCCGCGACGTGCGCGCGGTCGGTCTCGATCATGCGCCGCAGTTCGTCCTGCATCTCCTGGAACTCGCGCGCGAGGTCCTGGTGGGCGTCGGAGGCGCGCACGCGGACCGGAAGGGCGAGGTTCCCGTGGCGCACGCGCGCGATGCCGGCGGCGAGCACGCGCAGGGGGCCGGCGAAGCGGTGCGACCAGAACAGGGTGACGATCCCTCCGGCCAAGAGCGAGATCCCGGCCGACAGCAGGAGGGGCGCGCGCAGGGCGCCGCGGAACCACTCGAGGGAGTGGAAGATCTGCTGGGAGCGGGCCGAGGCGTCGGCGACGCCGCGCAGGACGGCGAAGGAGGTCAGCAGGAGGCTCGACGAGACGAGGACCAGCGCGAAGCCCACCATCTGCAGCTGGAGGGGCGCGTCGACCCAGTACTGCTGGCGCTTATAGCTGGGCTTGTCCGGCGAGGCGGCGCGCGCGTGCTCCTTTTCGCGGGTCATCGCGCCCTCATCGTCGCTTTTCGAGGGCGATGTTGTCAATCAGCCGGGTTCGGCCCAGGCAGGCGGCGGCCAGCAGGCGCCGCGGCCCGCGCAGGTCGCCGGCGGGCTCGAGCGTGCCGGCGTCGCAGACCTCGGCGTATTGGAGCCGGAACGGGGTCCCGCGCAGGGCGGCGCGCGCGGCGCCCGCCACCGAGC
>JAGWRY010000223.1 GCA_028869495.1 Elusimicrobiota bacterium
CGCGGCGCCGATCCTGCCCGCGCGCGCCCAGACGGCGGCGCCGCAGACGGCCGCCCCGACGACCCAGACCCGCGCCCCGCCGGCTCCCGGTGTCGCGGCGGCCGCGCAGGCGCAGACCCCGGCCCAGGCCGACCAGCAGGCGCCCTTGCCGCGACCGCTGACCGCGGCCGTCTCGGCCGACCGGAGCGACGCGACCGTCGGCGACACCATCCATCTCAGCCTCACGCTGACCAACCCGACCGACAAGGCGATCACGGTCCAGGGCCTGCGCACGGCCCTCAACGACGCCCTGCCCCAGTCGCTCGAAGTCCAGGGCTCCGGCCCCGAGGCCGCGCTCGTCCTGGCGCCGGGCCGGTCGAAGACCGTCGTCTACGCGGTCGTCCCCTGGGCCGCGGGCGCGATCCCGCTCAAGGGCGTCCTGATCGACGCCGCCGTCGCGCAGACCGACGCCTACCCGCAGGGCATCGAGATCGCGCTGCCCGACGACGCGGTCGTCTCGGTCCGCTCGGTCCTGACCCCGGACTGGAAGCAGAAGGGCTTCCGCGACATCGGCGGCGTCGTCTCCGCGCCGACGCCGAACTGGGTCTGGGCGGCGGGCGGCGTTCTGGCCCTCCTCCTGCTGATCGGCGCCGAGCGCCTGCTGGCCGCGCGCCGCTGGTACCCGAAGCTCGACGAGCGCCGTCTGTCCCTGGTCGCCTCGACCGAGGGCGAGATCGCGAGGCTCGAGGACGGGGCGGACCGGATGTCCGCGGCGGATTTCAACGCCGCCCTCCAGGAGACGGTCACCCGCTTCATGGTGGATTTCGCGGGCCTGCCGATGCGCGTGCGCGGCGCGAAGGCCCTCGCGCGCGACCTGAAGTCCGCGAAGGCCTTCACCCCGGCCCAGGCCGCGCTGGCCGCCGAGATCGCCGCGCGCGCCGAGGCCGCGCGCGTCGCCGGCGTCGACGGGGGAGAGTCCGGGCGCCGCCGCGAGCTCGCCCGCCTGCGCGCCCTCGTCGAGAGCGTCGGCCGGAAGGCCGCCGCGCCGCAGGCCGCCGGCAAGCCCGGCCTCGACGCCTTCGCGGCCGCCTCGGGCCTGCAGTTCGGCAGTCCCTGGGCCCTGCTCCTGTTCGTGCCGTTCGCCGCCTATTTATGGAAGGCCGTCCAGGCCCGCCGCGCGACGAGGGGCTTCGCGCTCAGCACGACCGCCCAGCTTCCCGCGCGCCGCGGCTGGCGCGAGCGCCTCTCCTGGCTGCCGCGGGGCGCGCGCCTCGGCGCGATCGCGATGCTGATCCTGGCGCTCGCGCGCCCGATGATCGGCGTCGAGCGCCTGACCAGTTACACGCCGTCCACCGACACGATGATCGTCGAGGACCGCTCCGGCTCGATGGACGAGGCGATGGGCGACGTCAGCAAGCTGCAGGCCGCCGCCTCCGCGATCACCGCCTTCGTCGACGCCCAGCGCCAAGGCACCGAGAACCGCGTCGGCATGGTCACCTTCGACGACACGCCGTACGTCGACATGCGCTTGACGACGGACTACGACGCGCTGATCTCGCACCTGAAGGACATCACGTCCGGCGGCGCGACCGCGATCGGCGACGCGATGCTCGCCGGCATCGGCCAGTTCGCCGAGGCCAACATGCTGGACATGGACGGCTCCTCGGACCCGCGGATCGCGACGATGCTGCACATCCTGCGCGCGAAGGGCCTGGGCGCGGCGCTCGAGTACGCGAAGCCCTACCCGGACCTGATGCAGGAGGTCCTGCGTCCGGACCGCGCGAAGGTGCTGATCCTGTTCACGGACGGCGAGTCGAACTCGGGGATCGACCCGATGCAGGCGGCGCAGATCGCGGCCCAGCTCGGCGTCAAGGTCTACACGGTCGGCGTCGGCGACGAGTTCGACGCGACGACCCTGCAGGCGATCGCGCAAAAGACGCACGCGCAGTTCTACAAGGCCGGCGACGCCGAGCGGATGCGCGAGGTCCTGCTCCAGATCAGCCGCCTCGAGAAGAGCCCGGTCAAGGTCGTCTCCAGCGTCTCGGTCAACGACTACACCGCGTTCCTCGCGATGATCGCCTTCCTGCTGCTGGGCGCCGAGGCCGGGCTGGGCAGCACGAAGCTGAGGACCCTCCAGGCGATGATCCTGGCCCTCAGCCTGCAGGGCGCGCCGCTGGGCCTGGCCCCGACGGCGCCGGCCTTCTCGGCGGCCCAGCCGGTCGGGATCTCGGCCCCGGCGAAGCTGTCCGCCGCGCCGCCGGAGATGAAGGAGGGCAACCGCCTCTACGCGGAGGGGCGCTACGACGAGGCTCTCAAGCAGTACGCGCTCGGCGTCGCGCGCCACCCGGACGTCGCCGAGCTCTACCTGGACATGGGCGACGCGTACCTGAAGCTCGGCGACGCGACGCGCGCGCAGGAGTGCTACGCGAAGTACCTGAGCCTGGCGAAGGACCCGGTCAAGCAGTCGCAGGCCCTCTTCAACATGGGCGACGCGGCGCTCGCGCAGAAGGACGGGCGGAAGGCGTTCGACGACTTCAAGCAGGCCCTGCGCAGGGACCCGAACAACCAGGACGCGAAGTGGAACATCGAGGTTCTGGAGCAGTCGCAGAAGAACCAGCAGGGCCAGGGCCAGCCCAAGAAAGGCCAGCACGGGCAGAAGGGCCAGCAGAAGGGGAACCAGAAGGGCAACCAGCAGGGCAATCAGAAGGGGAAGCAGCAGGGCAATCAGAGCGGCAACCAGAAGGGCAGCCAGAACGGGAATCAGAAGGGCAACCCGTCCGGCCAGGCCGATTCCGGCAAGAAGGGCCAGCAGAAGGCCGCGGGCCAGCTCGCCGACCAGCTCGGCCAGCAGCAGAAGGCCCAGGACGAGGCCGCGCGCCAGGCGCTCGTGCGCAAGGGCGACGGCGTCTGGGGCCTGCTCGGCCTGCCCTTGGCCGGGGGTCTGCTCGGCCACGGCGTGATCTTCTCGGCGCCGTGGCTGGCGCTCGCCGCGCCGGCGGCGGTCGTCCTGGCCGGCCTCCTTTCTTGGTACGCGCTGCGCCGCCGCCTGAAGGACGCGCGCGCGCTGGCGCCGGGGACGGCGGCCGCGAGCGCGCGGAGCTGGTGGGGCTTCCGGCGCTGGCTGCGCAAGTCCGCGCTGGTCCTGGGCGCGATCGGGCTGATCGGCCTGGCCGCGGGCGGCCCGCGCGGCGGCCTCGTCGACCAGCGCGTGAATTTCGGCGGCAAGGACATCGTGTTCGCGGTCGACGATTCCTACAGCATGCTCTACGCGCAGGACGGGCGGCTCGCGAAGACCCAGAAGGAGCTGACCGGCTTCATCGAGCACCTGCAGGGCACCGACCGCGTCGGCCTGGTCGTCTTCGCCGGGCAGGCGCGCACCGCCTCGCCGGTCTCGATCGACTACGGCAACTTCGAGTTCAAGATCAACCGCCTCGAGTACGAGTCGCGCGGCCTGACGCCCGGCTCCGACCTGGCCGGCGCGGTCGAGTACGCGGCGCACACCTTCGACAACGCGAAGAAGATCGGCGACCGCCAGCGCGTGCTGATCGTGATCTCCGACGGCGACGTCTTCGACCAGGACGTCGCGAACGCGATCGCGTCCGCGCGGAAGAACGGCATCACGATCTACGCGATCGGCGTCGGCAGCCCGGCCGGCACGAAGATCGCGCTCCCGAACGAGAACGGCGACGGCACGTCGTACCTGATCGACGAGAAGACCGGCCAGCCGGCCGTCTCGCGCCTGGTCGAGACCCAGCTGCGCAAGCTCGCCGAGGGGACCGGCGGGGCCTACTTCCGCGCCGGCGACGGCGCGACGATCGAGAAGGTGATGGAGTCGGTCGCCCAGCTCGAGAAGGGCCGCAAGTCCGACACGATCAAGTCGCCCCAGCCGATCGGCGTCTACCTGCTGTGGCCGGCGCTGGCCCTCCTGCTGGCCGACCTGCTGATCCCGGGCGCGTCGTTCCTGCGCCGCGACGAGCGCGAGCGGCGCCGGAAGGACGAGGGCGCCCCGGGCTCCGGCCCGGGCCTCGGCGGCGGCAAGGCCGGGATGATGGCGGCGGGCCTGGTCCCGCTGGCGGCTTGGCCCCAGATCCTGCCCTTCGCCCTGCTCGGCACCGCGGTCGCGGGCTTCGTCGCCTGGGACGTCTGGACCGGAGGGCGCGTCCAGCGTCTGGTGCGCGACGCCTGGGGGCGGCGCACGGGCGCCGTCGAGAAGGGCGTCGCCGCGGACCTGACCCGCCTCTACGACCTGCGCGAGGCCGACGTCCCTCGCCTGCGCGCGTTCGTCGCGCGCTGGAGCGCCGCCGACGCGAAGAGCCGCGCGGAGCTGGCCCGCGAGGCGGCGTCCGACGAGGCGCTCTGGCGCGAGAAGCTGACCGCGGCCTTCCTGTCCGGCGCCGAGCCCGAGACGCAGGAGCTCGTCCTGCGGACCCTGCGCCGCCGCGCGGCCTCCGGCGTCGAGCCGCTCGCGCCGACGACGGGCCTCCTCGCCGAGCGGATCGCGCGCCTGCCGTGGGGCGAGCACGCGGACGCGCGC
>JAGWRY010000224.1 GCA_028869495.1 Elusimicrobiota bacterium
CGCGCCGCGATCGCCCGCCGCACGAGCAGGCGCGGGCCGAGCTTGCCCGCGCGCGCGGGAAGCGCCGCGAGGGCCAGGCACGCCGCGCCGAGGGCCGCCCGGCCCGCGGTTCTCAGACGGAACGCCATCGCCTCAGGATAGCCCTCGTCCCGTCGCCCGTCAATGTCGGGGATATTAAGAAGAAGGCCCCCCGGAGGGAGCCTCCGGGGGGCCTCTTCGGCGCGGCGCGTCCTAGTCGGCTTTCTCGGCCGAGATCAGGCCCAGGTCGATGCCCTTGACCACGGCCTCGGTGCGGTTGGAGACGCCGAGCTTCTGGAACATGCTGTTCAGGTGGTTCTTGACCGTCTTCACGCTGCAGGTGAGCGACGCCGCGATCTCCTTGTTCGACTGGCCGCGGCCGAGGAGCGCGAGGACCTTGATCTCGGTCTTGGTCAGCGCGACCAGCGAGGCCTCCGAGCCGCCCGCGCCCATGCTGCGCAGGCCGTCGATCAGCTTGCTCATCACCGGCTGGGGGATCATCACGCCCTGGTTGGCGAAGGTCTTGAGCGCGTTGACGAGCTCCGAGGCCGGCAGCATCTTCGAGAGATAGCCGTTGGCGCCGGCCTGGATGGCCTCCATCACGTGCGCTTCGTCCTCGTAGCCGGACAGGATCAGCACGTTCGTGCTCGGGCAGTCCTTGTGGATCTGCCGCGTCGCCTCGATGCCGTCCATGTGCGGGAGCTTGATGTCGAGGAGGATCACGCTGGGCTTGAGCTTCTTGACGAGGCGCAGGGCCTCGCGGCCGTCGGCCGCTTCCGCGATCACCTGGATGTTCTTCTCGTTCTCGAGAAGGTCCTTGATGCCCTCGCGGAACAGGGTCTGGTCGTCCGCGATGACGACCGTGATCTTCTTCGCCGCCGTTTTCGCCTTCGCCACGTGTTCCTCCCGCCGACGCATGCCGCGTCCGAGGGCCTATCATACATATTTACGGCCCCCGCGGCACGCGCTGGCGGGGGGAGCCGCGGCCGTGCTATAATGCCGGCCCGACGCGACGGCGCCGTAGCTCAGTGGTAGAGCGGACGTTTCATAAGCGTCATGTCGGTGGTTCGATCCCACCCGGCGCCAGAATCTGCAGAGGGCCCCGGGCGTTGACGGACGTCAATGCCCGGGGCTTTTATTTGTATTCTAATGCGGAGCCGGACGACATCACCCGTGGAGGACATCGCATGGCCGAGACCCTCGTCGTCGTCAGCAAGATCAAGAAGATCGTGAAGGACGCCGGTCTGCGCACCGGCGGCGACTACGTGGACGCCCTGTCGGCGAAGATCGAGGCGGCCGTCCAGGCCTCGATCCAGAAGGTCCAGTCCGAGAACAAGAAGAAGACCCTCGGGGCCGAAGACCTGGCCTAAGGCGTCCGGGACGCGTCACGGAACCCCCCCGAACGTTCAGGGACTTCATGGAGGCGGCGCTCTACGACCCTGAGCGGGGGTTCTACCCGAACCGGGAGAAGACCGCCGACTTCTACACCGCGCCGGAGCTGCACCCCGCCTTCGGGGCGACGCTCGCCGACGCGCTCGCCGCGCTCCTGCGCCGGGTCCGCGAGGACCGCCCGGGGGAGCCCGCGGCGCTCGTCGAGGCGGGCTGCGGGGACGGGACGCTCGCCGCGCAGGTCGTCTCCCGCCTGCGCGCGGCCCATCCGGACGCCGTCCGCGGCCTGCGCGTGATCCTCGTCGAGCGCACCGCGCGCGACCGCGGCGAGGCCGCGCGCCGCGTGGCGCCGCTGGGTCTGCCCGTCGAGGCCTGCGCCGGCGTCGAGGCCCTGCCGGAGTTTTGCGGCGTGCTGTACTCGAACGAGCTCGTCGACGCGCTCCCCGCGCACCTCCTCGCCAAGTCGGACGGGCGCGTGCGCGAGGTCCTCGTCGACGGGACCCGCGAGGTCCTGGCCGAGCCCTCGAGCGCGGAGCTCGCCGCGGCCGCGGACGCGGCGCGGGACCTGCCCGAGGGCGGACGCCGCGCGGTCTGCCTGGAGGCCCCGCGCTGGCTGGCCGCCGCCGCGGCGCGGCTGTCGGACGGCTTCCTGGTCACGATCGACTACGGCAAGCGCTACGCGCCGGACGCCCCGATCGAGCCGCGCGGCTACCGCGCGCACCGCGCCGCGGCGGACCTCCTCGCCTCGCCGGGGACCCAGGACTTGACCGTCCCCGCCGACTTCGAGGCGCTGATCGCGGCCGGCGCGGACTGCGGCCTCGCGCTCGAGTCCTACGGGACGCTCGCGCGCTTCCTGATCGACGCCGGCATCGAGCGCTGGTTCGCCGCCGAAGTCGGCGAAACTGTTGCCTCGCACAAAAATCGAGCCCAGCTCAAGACCTTGCTCCACCCGGAAGGGATGGGCGAGGCCTTCAAGGTGCTCGTGCAAAGGAAAACGATCTCGCGATGATGAACGCCTACGCCGCGGTCTTCGCCTTCGTGCTCGTCGCCGTCGCCTTCGCGGCGGCGCTTCTTCTGGCCGCGAAGCTCCTGCGCGCGCGCGTCCCGGACCCGCGCAAGGAGACCACCTACGAGTGCGGGATCCCGGCCTCCGGCACGACCGAGGTCAAGCTCAACCTCCGCTTCCAGACCTTCGCGCTCCTCTTCGTCCTGTTCGACGTCGAAGTGCTCTACGTCTACCCGTGGGCCGTCGACGCGCGCGGCATGGGACCGCTTCCTCTTTATGAGATGGGGGCCTTCCTCGCGATCCTCGCCTTGGGCCTGGCCTTCGCCTGGCGCAAGGGCGCGCTGACCTGGGAATGACGGGATGATCCTGGAACGACTGCCGGGACTCACGAAGGGCCTGCCGGGCGGCGATCTCGTCCTGACGACCTCCGACTACCTGATCGACCTGGGCCGCCGCCAGTCGCTGTGGCCGATGACCTTCGGCTTGGCCTGCTGCGCGATCGAGATGATGGCCTCCTACGCGTCGCGGCTCGACTTCGACCGCTTCGGCGTGATCCCGCGCGCCAGCCCCCGCCAGGCCGACGTGATGATCGTCGCCGGCACCGTCTGCAAGAAGATGGCCGACCCGATCCTCGAGATCTATCACCAGATGCCGGAGCCCCGGTTCGTGATCTCGATGGGCTCCTGCGCGAACTGCGGCGGCCCGTACTACGACTCGTACTCGGTCGTGAAGGGCGTCGACCGCATCGTCCCGGTCGACGTCTACATCGCCGGCTGTCCGCCGCGCCCGGAGGCCCTGCAGTACGCGGTGATCAAGCTGCAGGAGAAGATCAAGCGGATCTCGCTGGCGCGCGAGGGGCTCGCGACGCCCCGGCAGGAGAAGGGCAGCCGGACGCTGGGGGGAGCGTGACCCAGGACGAGCTCTTCGCCGCTCTGTCGGCCGAGTTCCCGGCCGTCGCGAGGGCCGAGGTCCCGGTCAAGGACCACCTGACCGTGCGCCTGCCGGGCCCCGACGTCCTGCTCCCGCTGGCCTCCTGGCTCAAGCGCCGCGGCTTCGGCCTCCTCGACATGCTGACCGCGACCGATTTCTCCGGGCCGACCGACATGAAGGGCTTCGTCGGCGGCGGGAACTTCAACGTCTTCCTGCCCGACGGGGCCGCGCCGCAGGTCGCGCCCGTCGCCGCCCCCGGCTACCGCTACCGGCCGGTGCTGGACCTGCTCTGGTCGTTCGTCTCGATCGCGGATAAGGCGCGCGTGATCGTCCGCCTCGAGGTCCCGCGCGAGAACGCCTCCGCCCCGAGCCTGTCCGGGCTCTTCAAGGCCGCCGACTGGCAGGAGCGCGAGACCTTCGACCTCCTCGGCGTGCGCTACGAGGGCCACCCGAACCTGACCAAGATCCTGACCCCGGACTTCCTGCAGGGCCATCCGCTGCGCAAGGACTACGTGCACGTGAAGGACCGCTTCGATGACTGACGCCTCGGCCGCGGCCGTCCCGGCGCTGAAGTCGGACCAGCTCTTCATCAACCTCGGTCCCCAGCACCCGTCGACGCACGGCGTCCTGCGCGTGGGCCTGACGATCGAGGGAGAGGTCATCGTCAAGGCCGTCCCCGACATCGGCTACCTGCACCGCGGCAGCGAGAAGCTGGCCGAGGCGCGCAACTACCACCACTGCGTCGTGCTGACCGACCGCTGGGACTACGTCTCGGCGATGCCCAACAACCTGGCCTTCTGCCTGGCCGCCGAGAGGCTGATGGGCGTCAAGGCGCCGCCGCGGGCGGACGCCCTGCGCGTCTTGATGTGCGAGCTCAACCGCATCGCCAGCCACCTGCTCTTCTTCGGCACCTACGGCATCGACACCGGCGCCTTCACCCCGTTCCTGTACGCGTTCCGCGAGCGCGAGATGGTCCTCGACCTCTTCGAGATGCTCTGCGGCGCGCGGCTCACCTACAACTACATCCGTCTCGGCGGCGTGATGCTGGACGTCCCGCCCGAGTGGCTGAAGCGGGCGGCGGAGTTCGTCGAGTACCTGAAGCCCCGCCTCGACGAGTACGATTCGCTCCTCAGCTACAACCCGATCTTCATGGCCCGCACGCAGGGCGTCGGGCTCGTCAGCGCCGAGGAGGCCGTCGCCTGGGGGCTGACCGGCCCGAACCTGCGCGGCTCGGGCGTGGACTACGACGTGCGCCGCCACGACCCGTACTGCGGCTACGAGGCCTACGACTTCGAGGTCCCTCTCGGCGAGAAGGGCTCGTGCTGGGACCGCTACATGTGCCGGGTGCGCGAGATGCGCCAGTCGGCACGCCTAGTCGAGCAGGTGCTGGCCAAGCTCCCGGACGGCCCGTTCATGGCGACGGGCGTCGCGAAGATCCCGAAGCCTCCGGCCGGCGAGTCCTACGCGCACGTCGAGGCCTCGCGCGGCGACCTCGGCATCTACCTGGTCTCCGACGGGGGGATGTCGCCGTTCCGACTGCACGCGCGCGCGCCGTCCTTCATGAACCTCTCGATCCTGCAGGAGAAGCTGGTCGGCATGAAGATCGCCGACGTGATCGCGATGCTGGGTTCGATCGACATCGTGCTCGGGGAGGTGGACCGGTGAGCGGCGCCCCCGAGAAGAAGAGGTCCGAGGACGCCAAGACGCCCAAGTCCGCCGAGCCGGCCGAGCCCGCGCCCAAGGCGGCCGAACCCGCGCCCAAGCCGGCGGAGCCCGCCGCGCCCGCGGCGCCCAAGCCGGCCGCCCCGAAGCCGCCGGCCAAACCGCCGCTCCCCGAGCCGAAGCTCGCCTCCGGGCACGGCCGCCTGCTGACCGACCGCTTCGCGACCTGGCCCCAGCCGATCTTCGACTCGAAGTGGAGCCGGCCCAGCTACAAGCGCGGCGCGATGCTCCTGGGCGGGCTCCTGCTCGGCGGCGCCCTCCTCGGCGCGCTGATCGGGGAGCTCGCGCCCTGGGCGGACCGCCTGGACGCCTGGCTCGGCGCCTTCGGCGCGGCGCGCGGCTGGCCGGCGGGGACCGCCGAGGGGATCTGGATCGCGCTCAAGGTGCTGATCGTCCTGCACGTGGTCCTGATCAACGGCCTGTGGGCGATTTGGTGGGAGCGCAAGATCTCCGCGCACATCCAGTCGCGCGTCGGGCCGACGTACGCCGGCGGCTGGCACGGCTGGCTGCAGACCGCGCTCGACGGCCTCAAGCTCTTCCTGAAGGAGGACGTGACGCCGGCCGCCGCCGACCGCAGGATCCACGCGCTCGCCCCGGCGATCGCCTTCGTCCCCTGCGTCGTCGCCTTCGCGCCGGTCCTGTTCGGCAAGGAGCTCGCGGCGGCGCGCCTCGACATCGGCGCCCTCTACGTCTTCGCGATCGCCGGCGTCTCGGTCATCGGCGTCGTGATGGCGGGCTGGGCCTCGGGCAACAAGTACTCGCTGCTGGGCGGCCTGCGCGCGGCCGCCCAGATCGTCTCCTACGAGCTGCCGCGCGGCTTCTCGGTCGTGCCGGTGCTGATGTTCGCGGGCTCTCTCGACCTCGCGGTCATCGCGCGCGCGCAGGCCGGCTACTGGTGGGGCTTCGTCCCGCGCTGGTTCGTCTTCTACCCGGTCGTCGGCCAGGTCGCGTTCCTGATCTTCCTGATCGCGTCGATCGCCGAGACCAACCGCGTCCCGTTCGACATCCCGGAGGCCGAGTCGGAGCTGGTCAGCGGCTTCCATACCGAGTACTCGGGGATGAAGTGGTCGATCTTCTTCCTGACCGAGTACGGCTACGTCCCGCTCGCGTCGTTCCTGCTGGCGACCTTCTTCCTCGGGGCCGGCGCCTCGCCGCTGAACTTCGCGCCGTTCACGCTGGTGCCGAGCTGGCTGTGGATGCTCGGCAAGGCGATGGCGATGATGTTCGTCTTCCTGTGGGTGCGCTGGACCCTGCCGCGCTTCCGCGTGGACCAGATGATGGACTTCACCTGGAAGTTCCTGCTGCCCTGGTCGTTCGCGAACATCGCGGCCGCCGGCGTCTTCCTCGCGCTGTGGGTCAAATGAGGACGCGATGACCGGCTACTTCAAGAGGGTCTGGCGCAACGCGAAGGCGATCGCGGCCGGGCACGCGATCACCCTGCGCTACCTGTTCAAGCCGTCGGTGACGATCCACTACCCCGAGGAGAAGCTCGTCCCGTTCGAGCGCTTCCGCGGCGCGCTGCTGTTCGACGCCGCCACCTGCATCTCGTGCAACCTCTGCGTGAAGGCCTGCCCGTCGAACTGCGTCCAGCTCGAGAACGCGAAGAACGAGGCCGGCAAGAAGGTCGCGAAGGTCGAGTGGTACTCGATCGACTTCGGCAAGTGCAACTTCTGCCGCCTCTGCGAGGAGTCCTGCCCGACCAAGCCGAAGGCCGTCTGGCACTCGCTCGACTACGAGCTCGTCTTCTCGCGCCGCGACGAGATGGTCCGCTGCTGGAAGAAGGACTTCCCGTTCATCGGCCGCTGGTGGGACCGGGCCGCGAAGGCCTTCAAGGACCCCGAGGGGCAGATCAGCATCCACGAGGTCCCGCCGAGGCGCAACTGACATGATCCAGACCGCCGCGTTCTACTCGCTGTCAGCCCTCGTCCTCGCGTCGGCGCTCGCCGTCGTCCTGCACCGCAACACCGTGCACTCGTCGCTGTTCCTCGGCCTGTCGCTGGCCGGCGTCGCCGGGCTCTTCGCGCTCCTCGGCGCCGACTTCCTGTTCGCGGCCCAGATCATGGTCTACGTCAGCGGCATCGCGGTCCTCGTGATGTTCGCGGTGATGCTGCTCGGCCGCAAGTCCGACCTGCACCTGCGCCAGGTCAACGCGCTGTGGGGCTACGCGCTCGCGGTCTGCGCGATCTCCGCCGCCGGCCTGCTGAAGGTCGCGCGCGGCTTCGCGGCGGCCGCGCCCGCCGCCGCGCCCGTCCCGTCGACCGCCGCCGTCGGCCGCCTCTTCCTCGGCCGCTACCTGCTCCCGTTCGAGCTCGTCTCGCTCCTGCTGATCGCCGCGCTCCTCGGCGCCGTGTTCTTCTCGCACTCCGAGCCGGCGGAGGGCCCGCGATGACGCTCGCGCACTGCGTGGTCGTCGCGTCCCTGCTGTTCCTGATCGGCGTCTTCGGCGCGCTGACGCGCCGCAACATCGTCGGCATCCTGATGTCGATCGAGCTGATGTTCAACGCGGCCAACATCAACCTCGCCGCCTTCGACCGATTCCTGCACCCGCAGGGCGCCGTCGGGCAGACGCTGGCGGTCTTCACGATGACGGTCGCCGCCGCCGAGATCGTCGTCGGCCTCGCGCTCCTGCTCGCGATCTACCGCAACACGGACACCGCCTACGCCGAGGACTACCACCTGCTCAAGGGCTGACCCATGATCGCTCACTCCTGGCTGATCCCGCTGATCCCGCTGGCCGCCGCCCTGATCATCCTGTTCGGCGGCCCGGAGGACCCGCGCTCGCCGCTGCCCTGGGTCGGCGTCGGCGCGATGGCGCTGTGCCTGCTGATGTCGGCGTCGATCCTGTGGGGCTTCGCGGCCGGCTCCGTCGCGCTGCCCTTCGAGCGCCACTGGAGCTGGTTCTCGTTCGCGACCTCGATCGGCGGGAAGGCCTTCGTCGACACGATGCCGATCGGAGTTCTCGTCGACCCGCCGGCCGCGGTCCTCCTCGTCGTCGTCACCCTCGTCAGCCTGATGGTGCAGGTCCACTCGCTGGCCTACATGCACGGCGACACGCGCTACAAGCGCTACTTCGCGTTCGTCTCGTTCTTCACGGCCGCGATGCTCGGCTTCGTCGTCTCGGGCAACCTCCTCGTGACCTTCATGTGCTGGGAGCTGATGGGCCTGTCGTCGTACCTGCTGATCGGCTTCTGGTTCGAGAAGCCGGGCCCCTGCGAGGCCTCGAAAAAGGCCTTCATGACGACGAAGCTCGGCGACTGCGGCCTCTACGTCGCGCTGCTCCTGATCTACGCGAAGGTCGGCTCCTTCCAGCTGACGCAGATCGCCCGCTTCTTCCACTTGGGCCTGATGCCGGCCGCCGCCGCCTCCGCCGTCGCGGTCGGCGTCCTCCTCGGCGCGGTCGGCAAGTCCGCGCAGATCCCGCTCTTCATCTGGCTGCCCGACGCGATGGAGGGCCCGACGCCGGTGTCGGCGCTGATCCACGCCGCGACGATGGTCGCGGCCGGCGTCGTCGTCGTCGCGAAGCTCTACTTCGTCTTCCTCGCGGCCCCCGCGGTGATGGCCGCGACGGCCTGGATCGGCCTGGCGACCGCGTTCCTCGCCGCGACGATGGCGCTGGTCAGCTACGACATCAAGCGCGTGCTCGCGTTCTCGACCGTCTCCCAGCTCGGCTTCATGATGTGCGCGCTCGGCGCCGGCGGCTACGCGGCGGGGCTGTTCCATCTGACGACGCACGCGTTCTTCAAGGGCCTGCTCTTCCTCGGCGCCGGCTCGGTGATCCACGCGGTCCGCACCAACGACATGCGCCGGATGGGGGGACTGTCGAAGAAAATGCCGCTGACCTTCTTCGCGATGGCCGCCGCCGTGCTGGCGATCTCCGGCGTGCCGCCGTTCTCCGGCTACTACTCGAAGGACATGATCATGGCCTCCGTCTGGCATTACGACAAGCCCATGTTCTGGCTCCTGCTGGCCGCCGCGATGATGACCGCCTTCTACATGTTCCGCCTGTTCTTCCTGACCTTCTGGGGGGACGACCGCGACCACGAGGCCTTCGCCCACGCGCACGAGTCCCCGGCGTTCATCACCGTCCCGCTGCTGATCCTGGCCCTGATGTCGACGGTCTCGGGCTTCGCGATGACGCGCGGGAACTTCGTCGCGCGGGCGCTGCCCGCGCCGGCGGCCGCGGCTCCCGCGGAGGCCGCCGAAGCGGCCGCGCCCGCCTCGTCCGCGGCGTC
>JAGWRY010000225.1 GCA_028869495.1 Elusimicrobiota bacterium
CGAGAGCGCCGGGACGTCGCGCCTCGCGCGCGCCGGCGAGACCGAGCGCGTCGTCGAGGACCACTCGATCCCGACCCCGGAGGCCGCGCGCCGCGTCGGCGCGATCCGCCGCGAGGCGGGACTGCCCCTGTGGGTGAAGGTCGTCGCGCCGCTGTCGGTCGCGGCCGCCGCCTGGGCCGCCGTGCAGTTCGGCGCGGTCGGCGTCGTCACGCTCGGCGCCGGCCTCGTGATCTCGGTCCTGGCGCACGAGGTCGCGCACGTCGCGACCCTGCGCGCCCTCGGCGACCATACCGCCGAGCACGCGGGCTCGCACAGCCTGAACCCGTTCCATCACGTGGACCCCGTCAAGACGGTGATCCTGCCGGCGCTGTCCTTGGCGCTGTCGGCGGCGATCCTGCCGTTCCCGGTCCTGATCGGCGCCGGCAAGGCCGTCGACGCGGACTTCAACAACCTGCGCGGCCCGCTGGGCGGCCCGCGCTCGGCGCGCAACGCGTTCTGGGTCGCCGCCGCGGGGCCGCTGACGAACTTCGCGCTCGCGGGCCTGGCCTTCGGCGCGGCCGCGCTGCTCCCGGCCGGCGGCGTGCTGGCCGGCGTCGCGATCGGCCTGACGCACATGAACCTGGCTCTCGGGATCTTCAACCTCCTGCCGCTGCCTCAGCTCGACGGCGGCAAGATGCTGGCCAGCGCCCTGCCGGAGCGCCTGTACGCGCGCTGGGTGTACAACCCGAAGATCGAGAAGGGCTACCAGGGCCTGTTCCGCCGCATGTACGAGGGCCCGGCCAACGTGCTGACCTTCGTCGCCGACAGGCTCGGCGTCCGCAGCCAGAAGGGCCTCAACCGCCTGGCCAACGGCGTCACCTTCGGCGCGCTCGCGGCGTTCTACGCGGTCGCCTACGTCCACTTCTCGGTCGCGATCCCGCTCCTCTTCCTCGCGCTTCCCTGCACGTACGACTACTGGTGCATCCGCGAGAAGGTCCGCTCGGAGGAGGCGGTCAAGGACGTGATGGACATCTTCAGCTCGTGGAGCTCGGTCATCGCGCAGGTCGCCGAGGACCGCGGCATGGCCAGCGAGGTCAGCCAGTTCGAGGCCGAGCACGCGATGAAGAACGCGCTCGAGACCCTGATCGACGAGATGATGGCCAAGGAGGAGTTCCGCGCCCTCTCCGACGACGAGAAGATCGCCGCGCTGATGAAGGCGTACCCGGACAAGGCCGCCGAGTTCCTGAAGGACAAGGTCTTCACCGAGGACGCCGACACGCGCGAGAAGATCCTGGAGCTGCTGAAGGACGAGCGCAACACTCCTTATTACGAGCGCGTGCGCCGCTGGCTCTCCGAGCATGACATCTTCGAGCGCTGGGACAACCCGAAGTACGAGGGCAAGCTCCGCGACAAGATGCACGACGCCGGCAAGCCGCAGGAGAAGGCGAACGGCCAGCGCGGCTCGGCGACGCTCGGCGCGATCGCGATGGTCGGCACGCTCGGTGCGGCGTCGCTCCTCTTCCCGGAGCTCGCCCATCACCTGCCGGCGGCGCTCGGGAGCCTGGGCCTGCTCGGGATGGCGGGCACGATCATGGACGGTCCGCGCCGCCGGGCGATCGAGGAGAGCTCCAGCCTGGCGCCGGACGCCGTCGTCGTCGAGTTCTCGGACCCGATGGACGAGGCGGGCTTCCGCGACCTGATGATCGACCTGGCCGACGAGATGCCGGCGGCGCGCGACACGACGGTGCGCCGCGACGCCGACGGCGGCGGGCTGGTCGTCGGGGCGCTGCTGCGCTTCGCCTCGGCCGACGAGGCCGCGCGCGCCGCCGCGGTCCTTAACGAGGTCCCGGCGGTCTCCCGGACCGTCGTCTCGAGCCGCGCGGAGACGCCCGAGGAGCGGGCCGCCTCCGAGGCCTCCGCGGGCGAGGCTTCGGCCGGCGAGGCGCCCGCGCCCGCCGACGCGGCGCCCGCGCCCGCC
>JAGWRY010000226.1 GCA_028869495.1 Elusimicrobiota bacterium
CGAGGGCGTCCTGCTCGCCCGGCCGTGACGAGGGCCGCGGGCGCCGCGCTGCTGGCGGCCCTGCTCCTCGCCGCGCGCGCCGCGGCGGCCGCGCCGCCGTACAACGTCGTCCTGATCGGCCTCGACGCCGCCCGCGCCGATCGCTTCGGCTGCTACGGCGGACCGCTGAAGGCCAGCCCCGCGGTCGACGCCTTCGCGAAGACCGCCGTCGTCTTCGACCGCGCGGTCAGCCAGGCGAGCTGGACCCTGCCCAGCTTCGCCTCGCTCTTCACCGCCGAGGACACGCAGACGCACGGCCTGACCGACCCGAGCCGCCGCCTCGGGCCCGGGACCCGGACGCTGGCCCAGGTCCTGCGCGCACGGGGCTTCGCGACCGCCGCCTTCGCCAGCCCGCCGTTCTTCGACCGGCGCTACGGCCTGGACCGCGGCTTCGACGACTACGTCGTCGGCCCGCGCACCCGCTCCTTCGCCGGCTCGATGCCGCTGGCCCTCGCCTGGCTCGCGAAGCACCGCAAAAAGCGCTTCTTCCTGTTCCTGCACTCCAACGACGTCCACGCGCCCTACGACGCCCCGCCCCCCTACCGCGACGAGTTCGACCCCGGCTACGCGGGACCGGCCAAGGGCCTGGACCCGAGCGTCTACTTCTTCATGGTCTACGACGGCGAGCTGACCCCCGACTTCGGCCCGCCGCCGTCGGCCGCCTACGCGGCCCGCGTCGAGCGCATCCGCGCCGACCCCGCCAGCCGCGCCTACCTGGCCGCACGCTACCAGGCCGGGATCGCCTACGCCGACCATTTCCTCGGCCGCCTCTGGTCGCGCCTGCGCGCGCTGGGGCTCGACCGGGACACGATCGTCGTCGTGCTCTCCGACCACGGCGAGGAGCTGGGCGAGCGCGGCCGCTTCGGCCACAACTACGCGGTCTGGGACGACGTGACCCGCGTCCCGCTGATCGTGCGCGTCCCCGGGCTGAAGACGGCCGGGCCGCGCGTCGCCGCGCAGGTCCGCCTGATCGACGTCGCCCCGACGATCCTCGACGCCGAGGGCATCCCCGCACCGGCGGGCTTCGAGGGCGGCAGCCTCCTGCCCCTGCTCGAAGGCCGCGGCGGCGCCCCGTCCCGCCTCGCCTTCACCTCGAGCGACGTGCCCGGGCGGCGCCAGGCCCTCTTCGCCGTCGGCGACGGGCGCTGGAAGCTCGTCCGCGACGAGCGCCGCCCGGCCCCGGCGCTCTACGACCTGAAGGACGACCCCGGCGAGACGCGCGACGTCTCCGCCGCGCATCCGAAGACGGCGGCGCGGCTGGAGCGGGACCTGAGCGCCTGGCTCGCCCGCCCCGCCCCCGCCTCGGCCGGCGCGCCGCAGGACCGGGCCGCGCGCGAGGCCTTGAAGGCGGCCGGCTACCTGCCCTGACGCTTCCCGCCGCGCCTGCGACTTGGTAGGATGGCGGCATGAAGACCCTCGCCGCCCTCGCGCTCCTGCTCGCCGCCGTCCCGTCCCGGGCCGCGTCGCGCGCCCGCCCCAACATCGTCTTCCTCGACATCTGCTCGGCGCGCGCCGACCACTTCGGCGTCTACGGCTACAAGCGGGACACGACGCCGCGCCTCGACCGCCTGGCCCGCCGCGCCGCGGTCTTCGAGAACGCGATGTCCCAGAGCTCCTGGTGCCTGCCCAACTACGCGAGCCTGTTCACCGGCCAGCGCCCGGAGAACCACGGCCTCTACACGAACGTCCCGACCGGCATCCCGCGCTTCGAGACGACCCTGGCCGAGAAGCTGAAGGAGGGCGGCTACGAGACCGCGGCCTTCAGCGGCGGCGTCTACGAGATCCCGGCCTGGGGCCTGTCGCGCGGCTTCGATACCTACGTCAACATCTTCTCGACGTCGACGCCGGACCGCGTGCCCGCCCCGGTCGAGGACAACATGAAGGCGGTCGGCTCCTGGCTGAAGGGGCGCGGCAAGCAGAAGCCGTTCTTCCTGTATCTCGCGATCGACAACCTGCACGTCCCCTACCGCGCCTCGCATCCCGACGAGTACGCGAAGAAGCTGCCGGGCCCGCCGCTCCCGAAGGAGGACTTCGGCGTGCCCTTCGACCGGGCCTACAACGGCGAGACCTCGGGCTATCCGCCGGAGACGAAGGCCGCCGTCGCGGCCTTCAAGAAGGACCCGAACGCGCTGAAGCGCTACGTCGCCCGCTACGACGCGGCGGTCAACGACGTGGACGGGCAGATCGGCGTCCTGATCGCGCGCCTGAAGAAGGCCGGACTCTACGGCAACACGATCCTGATCATCACCGGCGACCACGGCGAGATGCTCGGCGAGCACGGCCTCCTCGGCCACACCGAGGGGCTCTACCAGCCCGTCCTGCACGTGCCGCTGATCGTGCGCGACCCGCGCGCGCCCGGCTCCTACGGCCGCCGCTACGGCCAGCTGATCGAGCGCGTGGACATGATGCCGACGATCCTGAGCATGGCCTCGGTCGGCTACGCGGGGTTGCCGCTGTCGGGCAAGAGCTTCCTGCCCGTCCTCGAGGACCCGCACGCGCCCTGGCGCCGCTAAGCGTCGGCCGACTCTCACCGCGACCTGGCCGAGGCCGAGCCGCCGATCCTGGAGGAGCGCGTCGTCCGCGACGAGCGCTGGAAGCTGATCGACTACCTGTACCGCGGCCGCTTCGAGCTCTACGACCTGAAGAACGACCCGGACGAGACCCGCGACCTCAGCGGCGTCCGTCCGGACGTCGTCGCGCGCCTGTCCTACCAGATGGTCAAGGAGCTGGAGCTCGACCGGCCGCACGAGCCGGGTCCGTCCCTGCCTCCGGCGCCGGCCGCGGACCTCGACCGCGCCCGCCGCAAGGATTAGCCCCTACTCCCAGCGGAAGAGCCAGGCCCCGGCGGCCAGGAAGACCGCCGTCATCGCGGCCAGGATCCACAGGTGGCCGGCGACCTGCGGCAGGGTCGCGCCCTCGGTCATCACCGCGCGCGCGGCGTCGATCACGTGCGTCAGCGGCAGGAGGTCGGCGAAGAGGCGCAGGGGGCGCGGCGCGCCGGCCAGGCTGAACCAGACGCCGGACAGGAACATCATCGGCCAGGAGATCAGGTTCAAGAGGCCGCCGGCCAGCTCCTCGCTGCCGGTGCGCGCGGCCAGCAGGAGGCCCAGCGAAACCAGGCAGGCCGCGCCGAGCGCGAAGATCAGGTAGAGGTCCAGGAGCGAGCCCAGGCGCACGAAGTGCAGGAAGAAGTCCGCGCCGTGGTAGACGGCCGCGAAGACGCCCATCACCAGCACCATCCGCGAGACGACCTGCGCGGCCAGGAACTCGAAGGCCGACAGCGGCGTCGCCTTCAAGCGCTTGAGGACCCCGTTCTTGCGGTAGCGCACGATCGCGTAGCCGACGCCGAACAGGGCCGAGAACATCATGTTCATCGCGAGCAGGCCCGCGATCAGCCAGTCGACGTAGCGGATCGCGGGGCCGGCGACGACGCCGCGCACCGGCGCGGGGCCGGACCCGAGCGCGCCCAGCATCACCTTCTCGACGAGGTAGCCCTTCGGCGAGCTGTCGTTGAGCCAGTACTTGAGCGGGCGGCCGGGCTCGACGAGGAGGTCCAGCTCGTGATGGCGCAGCCGCGTCATCGCGAGGCCCCGGTCGGCGTACGGCACGAAGTCGAGGTATTTGGTCGTCGAGAGGGCCGTCGGGAGGTCCGCCGCCCGGCCCAGCACGCCGACCTTGAAGACGTCCTGCCCGCGGCCCGAGAACGCGAAGGCGAAGCCGAAGACGACGAGCAGCGGGAACAGCAGGTTCCAGCCCATCGCGCCGCGGTCGCGCAGGAACTCCTTGTTGCGCGCGACGAAGACCGCCCAGAAGCGCCGGAACGCGCTCACTCGCGCAGCCCTCGGCCGGTCAGGTGCAGGAACAGGTCCTCGAGCGTGCGCGGGCGCACGGCCACGTGCGTCAGGCGCGAACCCTCGCCGCGCAGGGCGTCGAGCGCCCACTCGACGTCGGAGACGAGCACCTCGACGACGCCGCCCCTCTCGCGCGCGGCGCCGGCCAGCTCCGCCGGGACCTTCGCGTCCTCGCGCGGCAGCTCGATCGTCACGCCGTCGAAGTGCTCCTTGAGCAGGCGGTCCGGCGGCCCCGCCGCGAGGATCCGGCCGCGGTCGACGATCGCGATCTCGTCGCAGAGCGCGTAGGCCTCGTCCATGTAGTGGGTCGTCAGGAGCGCGGTCTTGCCGCGCGCCTTGATCGCGCGGACCAGGTCCCAGAAGTTGCGCCGCGCCTGCGGGTCCAGGCCCGTCGTCGGCTCGTCGAGGAACAGCACGTCCGGGTCGTTGACCAGCGCGACGGCCAGCAGGACGCGCTGGCGCTGTCCGCCGGAGAGCTTCCGGGCGTCCCGGTCGAGGAAGTCGCCGAGCTCGCACAGGCGCACGAGCTCCTCGCGCGGCGCCTCGCGCGGATAGAGCCTCCCGAAGAGGTCGAGCACCTCGCGCACGGTCAGGTGCTCCTGCAGGGCGGTCTGCTGGAACTGGATGCCGGAGCGCTCGCGGAACTCCGCTCCCGCCTTCGCGCCGCGGTAGAGGACCTCGCCCGCGTCGGCCGCGAGGATGCCCTCCATGATCTCGATCGTCGTCGTCTTGCCCGCGCCGTTGGGCCCGAGCAGGCCGAAGCAGATGCCCTCGCGCACCGAGAGCGACAGCCCGTCCACCGCGTTCGACGGCGCGCCCGGGTAGCGCTTGACGAGTCCGCGCGCCTCGAGGACCGGAGTCGCGCTCACCTCGCCCTCAGGGCTTCAGCGAGGCCACGATCGCCGAGTCGAGGTCCGCGAGCAGGTCCGCGGCGTCCTCGACGCCGACCGAGAGGCGGATCAGGCCGTCGGTCAGGCCCGCCTTCAGCCGCTCCTCGCGCGGGATCGCGCCGTGGGTCATGGTGGCCGGGTGCCCGATCAGCGACTCGACGCCGCCGAGGCTCTCGGCGAGCGCGAAGATCCGGCACGAGGAGATCATGCGCTTGGCGCGCTCGAGGTCGCCTTTCAGCTCGAAGGAGATCATCCCGCCGAAGCCCTTCATCTGGGCCTTCGCGATCTCGTGGCCCGGATGCGTCGGCAGGCCCGGGTAGTGGACCTTGGCGACCTCCGGATGCCCGAGCAGGTGCTTGGCGACGGCCAGCGCGTTCTCGCAGTGGCGCTCCAGGCGCAGGGGCAGGGTCTTCGCCCCGCGCAGAACCAGGAAGCAGTCGAGCGGGCCCGGCACCGCGCCGAGCGAGTTCTGCAGGAACTTGTATTTCTCGAAGAGCTCCCCGTCGCTCGTCAGCACCGCGCCGCCGACGACGTCCGAGTGGCCGCCCAGGTACTTCGTCGTCGAGTGGACGACGACGTCGGCGCCGAGAGACAGCGGACGCTGGAGCGCGGGACTCGCGAAGGTGTTGTCGACGGCCAGCTTCGCGCCCTTGGCGCGCGACAGAGCGGCCAAGGCGCGGATGTCGG
This sequence comes from Elusimicrobiota bacterium, assembly GCA_028869495.1. Lineage (GTDB taxonomy): Bacteria > Elusimicrobiota > Elusimicrobia > UBA1565 > UBA9628 > GWA2-66-18. The sequence continues at coordinate 5,468 of JAGWRY010000226.1, forward strand.
CGATCTTGAGCAGAGGATTGGACGGCGTCTCGACCCAAAGAAGCTTCGTCTCTTTCGTGAAGGCGTTCTCGACCGCTTCGAGATCGCTCATGTCGACGAACGTGAACTTCACGCCGAAGCGCGCGAAGACTTTCGTGAACGCGCGATACGTGCCGCCGTAGACGTCGTTGGCGCAAAGGACGTGATCGCCGGGATTCAAGGCCTCGACCACGGTCGAGATCGCGGCCATCCCCGACGCGAAGGCGAGGCCGTGAGCGGCCCCCTCGAGCGCGGCCAGGCAGGCCTCGAGCGCGCGCCGCGTCGGGTGGACGGTGCGCGAGTAGTCGTAGCCCTTGTGGCGATCCGGCCACTCCTGGACGTAGGTCGAGGTCAGGTAGACCGGCGTCATGATGGCGCCGGTGGCGGGGTCCGGGGTCTGGCCCGCGTGGACCGCGAGCGTCGAGAGTCCGGGCTCGCGGGTCTTCGCGGCGGGGTCGGGGCGTGAGCTCATGCGCGCATTCTAACACTTTGGCCGCGGGAGGACCCGGCGCCGGACAGAGCGGGCCGTTCCGTTGCAACTTTATTCTTTTTACTCCCCTCCCCTCGGACCCGCGCATGAAAGTCTACGCCAACGCCTTCGCCGCCGGCCGCGCCGCGCCCGGCGCGGTCGTCGCCGTCGGGAAGTTCGACGGCCTGCACCGCGGGCACGCCGCCCTCCTGCGCCTGGCCGCGCGCCGCGCCGCGGCGCTGGGGGCGCTCCTCCTCGTCGCGACCTTCGATCCGTCGCCGGAGGCCTTCTTCGACCGCGACGCGCACGCGCCGATCCAGACGCGCGCCCAGCTCCTCGCCGGGCTCGAGTCGCTGGGCGCGGACGCGGCGCTGTTCCTGCCGTTCACGCGGCGCCTGGTCTGCCAGGCCCCGCGCGCCTTCGCCCGCGACGTGCTGGGGCGGGCGCTGAAGGCCGCCGAGGTCTGCGTCGGCAGCGACTTCTGCTTCGGGGAGGACCGCGCCGGGCGGGTGCCGCACCTGCGCGAGTTCGGGCGCGAGTACGGCTTCGCGGTGCGCGCGGCGCCCCTCGTGCGCGTGGGCGGGCGGAAGGTCAGCTCGAGCGAGATCCGCCGCCTCCTCGCCGCCGGACGGCGGCGGGAGGCGGAACGCCTGCTCGGACGGGCGCTTCCTTCTTAGGCCGGATCGGCCAGCAGCTCGGCGACCATCGCCTCGACGTCGGTCGTCTGCGGCTGGGTGAAGTACTCGAGGTTCGGGGAAAGGCCGATGCCCGGCGTCGCCTTGGCGGCCAGCAGGCGCGGGCGCACCTTCAGCTCGTAGAAGAGCTCGTCGACGACCCGCCGGATCAGGTGCTCGCCGAAGTTCGTGATCTCGGTCTCCTCGTTGACGAAGACGACGCGGCCCGTCTTCTTGATCGAGGTCCGGATCGCCTCCCAGTCGTACGGGATCAGCGTGCGCAGGTCGATCACCTCGACGGAGCCCTTGCCCTCGGCCGCGAAACGGCGCGCGACGTCGAGGCAGACCGGCGCCAGGCGCCCGTGGGTCACGACCGTCGCGTCGGAGCCGGGATGCGAGATCTTCGCCTTCCCGATCTCGACCTCGTAGGCGCCGATCTTCGGCCACTTCGGCTTCCACTTCGAGCGGTCGCCGAGAGGGGCGTCGATCATCTCGTGCAGGGTCTTCTCGTCGGGCTCGCCCGGGAGGAGCTCCTCGCCCTTCGCGCGCAGCAGGGCCTTCGGCTTCAGGAACAGGACCGGGTCGTCGCTCTTGATCGCCGCGATCATCAGCCCGTAGGCGTCGAGCGGCGTCGACGGGCAGACGACCTTCATGCCGTGGAGCTTGGTCGCGACCGTGTCGAACGAGTGCGAGTGGTACATCGAGCCGTGGATGCCGGAGCCGGTCGGCGTCATCAGCACCATCGGGGTCTTGAACGTCCCGCCCGAGGCCCAATGCGTGTTGCCGGCCAGCTTGAGCAGGTCGATCGTGTTGAAGATGTAGTCGACGAACTGGACCTCGGCGACCGGGCGCGACCCGGCCCAGGCCAGGCCCATCGCGGCGCCGACGATCCCGCGCTCGTCGAGCGGGGAGTTCCACGAATGCTCGAGGCCCTGCGTGGCCGTGAACACGCCGCCCAGGGGCGGCCCGACGTCCTCGCCGTAGATCTCGAGCACGCCGAGCTCCTGCTCGCCGCGGTGCAGGGCCAGCCGGATGGCCTGTGCCATGTTGGCCATGGGTCAGCTCCTCCCCTTCGTCGGATAGGACGGCGGAATCGGATCGACGAACACGTCCTCCCAGACCGTCTCGTCGGCCGGGAACGGCTCGCCCTTGACCTTCTGGTGCGCCTCGTCGATGGCGGCGGCCTCGGTCTCCCAGGCCTTCTTCAGCGCGTCGGCCTTCGACAGGCCGCGCCCGACCAGGCTCTCCTCGAAGAGCGCGATGCAGTCCTTCTCCGGCAGGCGGTTCGCGCCCGACGACGACGAGTGGCCGTAGAGGCGGCTGCAGCGCGCCTCGAGCAGGTACGGGCGGCGGTTCTTGCGCACGTAGTCGAAGGCCTCGTCGAGCGCCGCCCACGTCGTCGCGACGTCGTTGCCGTCGATCGTGCGGCCCGGCATGTCCGGGAAGGTCTTCGCCCAGTCGGCGATGTCGCGCTCTCCGTGCTGGGTGTCGCCCTTCGTCGAGATCGCCCAGCCGTTGTTGACGACGACGATCAGGATCGGGAGCGGCAGGGCCGGGCGGTTGGCCCAGACCAGGCAGGAGTGGAAGTCGCCCTCGGCCGAGCCGCCGTCGCCGCCGTTGACGATCGTGACCGAGTCGGTCTTCGCGCGCGCCTGCGCGACGCCGGTGCCGATCGCGGTCAGGTACTGCGTCTCGATCGTCGGCGTGACCGGCGCGACGTTCCACTGCGGGATCGCGTAGTGGTTGACGAAGTTGCGGCCCTTCGAGTACGGGTCGGTCGCGACCGAGCGCATCTGCCGGATCGAGTCGATCGGCTTGGCGCCCATCGCGAGCATGATCGCCGACGAGCGGTAGTGCAGGTGCAGGAAGTCGTGGTCGACGCCGGCGCCGCGCTTGACGTGCAGGCCGAGCGGGACGTTGAAGGCCTCCTCGCCGGGGCCTCCGATCCAGAAGAAGCCGTCGCCTCCCTTGCTCATCTTGATCAGGCGCTCCTCGAGAAGGCGCGCGCGGACCATCAGGCGGTGGATCTCGAGGAGGCGGGCGGGACCGAGCCTCTTATAGGGGTCGGGGGCCGCTGCGGCGGACGGAACGGACTTCGAAAGGGTTTTGGACGGCGTTTTGGAGGGCATTGGCTGCATTCTAGGAAATCCGGGCGTTCCCCTCAAGTCCCGGCCGGCGTCGAGGACCATCGCCTAGTTCCCCGAGAGCTTCGCCGCGCGCGAGGCGGCCTTGCGCGCCCAGCGCGTGTCCGCGAACTTCGCGGAGACCTCGCCGTAGGCGGCCTTGGCCTTCGCCGCGTCCTTCAGGTCGTACTGGTAGACGTAGCCCGCGTCGTAGAGGGCCTCGGGAGCCTCCTTCGACGACGGGTAGTCGGCGGCGACCTGCTCGAGGAGCGCGCCCTGCCGCGCGTAGTCCTTCAGGTCGCGGCGCGCGATCTTGGCGGCCTCCTGGAGGGCGTCGATCCCGTCCTGGCCGCCGTGCATCTTCGACAGGCGCTGGAGGGTCTTGATCGCGTCGTCGTACTTGTCCAGGCGGTCGCGCTGGAGGCGGGCGACGTCCTTCAGGGCCTGCAGGGAGTCCGGCGTCTTCGGGTAGAGCTTGACGATGCGCTCGTCGACCTCGACGGCGAGGTCGTACTGGCCGAGCTTCTCCTCGAAAAGGCGCGCCGACGCGCGCAGGGCGTCGCGGACCTCGGGCGCCTGCGGGTAGGTCTCGGCGAGGACCTGGTAGGCGTCGATCGCCTTCTTCGGCTCGCGCAGAGCCCCCGCGTAGAGGTCGCCGATCGCCATCTGGGCCCGGGGCCTGAGCGCGCTGCCCGGATAGAGGGCGATCAGGCGGCGCCAGGCGAGCAGGGCCGCGGCCGGGCGGTCGTTCGCCGCGTGGATCTTCGCGAGCGCGGCCTGCAGGGCGTCGTTCCCGGCCCGGTCCGGGAAGCGGACCAGGACGTCGCGGATCTGGGCGACGGCCGCCTGGTCGAGCGCGCCCGGCGCCTTGTCGGCCAGCGCGGTCCAGGCGGAGGCCAGGCGCGCGGCGCGGTCGGGCTCGCTCGGGGCCTCGACGAGGCCGCGCAGGGCCTCGCGCTCGTGCCGCGACGCCTTGCGCGCGACGAGGTCCAGATAGGCCGACTTGGCCGAGAGCTGGGCCGGGGCGTCCGGGTACTCGTAGATCAGGCGCAGGAGCTCCCCGGCGGCCGTCTGCCAGTCGCCGTCCTTGGCGCGGAGGCCCGCCTCGAGGAGCAGGGCGTCCGGCGCGTGCGCGCCGTCGGGGTGGCGGCGGACGAACAGGTCCAGTTCGTCCTCGTCGGCGCGGCGCACGGCCTCGTCGGAGTCGCCGGCCGCGGCCTTCACGAAGGCCCACTCGGCGTCGGGGCCCGCGGGCGCGGCCGCGGGGGGCGGCGGCAGGGGCTTGGTCTCCTCGACCTTCGGCGAGGAGACGGTGACCGTCGGCTCGGGGGCGGGGGCCTCGTCCTTGGGCGCCGCGCCCTCGGCCGCGTGCTTGGCCGAGACTTCGTCGGCGGCCTTCCGCGCGGCCTCCTTCGTCTCGGCCGAGGGCGGCGCCATCAGCTCGGCTTTCCCGGTCGTCGCGACCGGGGCCGCGGGCGCCTCCGCCGGGGCGCTCGCCGCGGGCGGGGCGGGCGGCGCGTCGTCGGCGAGCGCCGGAGCGGCCAGCAGAACGAACGGCAAAAGGAAGGTCTTCATGGCGTTCAGTCCTCCGCGGCGGTGGAGACGGCGTGCAGGACGTCGTACTTCGTCACGATGTCGTAGCCTTTGCCCGACCGCACCAGAACGGCCGGGCGGTCCGGGGTGAAGCAGCGCAGGAGCGCCTCGACGCGCGTGCGCGGGTCCAGGACCGGGAGCGGCGCGCTCATCGCCTCGCGCACGATCATCTTCTTGATCTCGCGCCCCTTCAGCATCATCCCGAGCACGTCGTCGTCGATCACGGTGCCGACGACCTTCCCCTTCTCGAGCACCGGCAGCTGGGAGATGTCGCGGCGGCGCATCACGCCCATCGCGGCGAAGAGCGAGTCGGTCGGCTTGGCGACGGCGAGCGCGCCGCTCTTGCCGCCGCGGCGCTTGGCCGCGAGCACGTCGTCGGCCTTCAAATGGACCTCGCTCTCGAAGTACTGGTTCTCGCGCATCCACTCGTCGTTGTAGATCTTCGACAGGTAGCGCATCCCGGTGTCGGGGAGGAGGATCACCATCCAGTCCGACGCCGACAGCCTCTTCGCGTACTCGAGGCCGGCCCAGACCGCCGAGCCCGACGACCCGCCGGCGAGCAGGCCCTCCAGGCGCGCGAGCTTGCGCGTCATCAGGAAGCTGTCGCGGTCGGTCACCTGCAGGCAGTCGTCGACGATCTTCAGGTCCATCGCGCCGGGGAAGATGTCCTCGCCGATGCCCTCGACGACGTAAGGCTTCGCGGTCCCGACGCGGCCGTACTTGATCTTCTCGTAGTAGAGGGAGCCGATCGGATCGGCGCCGACGATCTTGATCTTCCGGTTCTGCTCCTTCAGGTACTTCGCGACCCCGGAGATCGTCCCGCCCGTGCCCATGCCGGCGACGAAGTGCGTGATCTTGCCCTCGGTGTCGCGCCAGATCTCGGGGCCGGTCGTCCGGTAGTGCGCGGCCGGGTTGTTCGGGTTCTCGTACTGGTTCGGGTGGAAGGCGCCCGGGATCTCGGCGGTCAGCTTCTCGGCGATCGAGTAGTACGAGCGCGGGTCCTCGGGCTCGACGTTCGTCGGGCAGACGACGACCTCGGCGCCGAGGGCCTTGAGCAGGTTGATCTTCTCGCGGCTCTGCTTGTCGGTGATCGTGAAGATCAGCTTGTAGCCGCGCAGCGCCGCCACCAGCGCCAGGCCGACGCCGGTGTTGCCGGAGGTGCCCTCGACGATGGTCCCGCCGGGCTTGAGCTTGCCCGTGCGCTCGGCCTCGTCGATCATCGCCACGCCGATGCGGTCCTTGACCGAGCCGCCCGGGTTCATGAACTCGGCCTTCACGTAGATCCGGGGCTTCAGGCCCCTGGCCAGCCGGTTCAGGCGGATCAGCGGGGTGTTTCCGACGGCCTCGAGCACGTTCTCGTAGCGCATGGTCTCTCCTAGAACTCGCGCCGTCCCGACAGCGCGTACGACAGCGTCATTTCGTCGATGTAGTCGAGGTCTCCGCCCATCGGCACGCCGTGAGCGATGCGGGTGACCTTGACCGGCAGGCCCTTCAGCTCGCGGGCGAGGTAGAGCGCGGTCGCCTCGCCCTCGGCGTCCGGGTCGGTCGCGATCACGATCTCCTTGAGGGCGCCGCCGGACGCGCGCGCCCGCTCGACGAGCTCGCGCGCGCGGATGCGCTCGGGGCCGATCCCGTCCAGCGGCGAGAGCGCGCCGTGCAGGACGTGGTAGAGCCCGCGGTAGGCGCGCGTGCGCTCGATCGCGGCGACGTCGGGAGGCTCCTCGACGACGCAGAGCAGCGACTGGTCGCGCGCGGGGTCCGCGCAGATCCGGCAGGTCTCGCGGTCGGTGAAGTCCCCGCAGCGCGCGCAGCGGCGCACGTCGGCCTTCGCGGCGCGCAGGGCCTCGACGAGGCCCTCGACCTCGGAGTGCGGCGCGCGCAGGAGGTGCAGGGTCAGGCGCTCGGCCTGCTTGGGGCCCACGCCGGGCAGGCGCTTGAGCGCCGCGATCAGGCGGTCGACGCTTTTCACTGGGGCTTCTTGACGATGCGCGCCTTGCCGCCGAAGACGCCCTCGGCCTTCTTCAGCGCCCCGGCGCCCCCGGCGGTCCCGCCGCCGTCCTCGACGACGTCCTTCCAGCGCGAGCCCTCGGGCGCGCCGCCGGGCGTCTCGGGCACCGACGGATCGACGATCTCGATCGGGCCGGACGGGGCCGCGCCGCCCGCCGCGAGCTCCAGCGGCAGGGGCCGGCCGGCCAGGCCCGCCAGGGTTCCGTCGAGGAGCTCCTTCGCGCGCTGGGCCGTCTCCAGGTCGAAGGTCTTCGAAAAGCGCACGCGCCAGCCGCCGCCCGGAAGATCCTCGCGCGAGGCCGACTCGAGCGCCGCGCCGAGGGTGATCCTCTCCTTCGAGACGGCCGCGACGAAGGCGTCCCACGAGGCGC
>JAGWRY010000021.1 GCA_028869495.1 Elusimicrobiota bacterium
AGCCGCGCGGGCGCCCGCCGCCAGCAGCGCGAGCAGCGCCGCGGCGGCCGTCACGCGCGGCGCAGGCGGCCGAGGATCTCGGCCGTCGAGCGCGATCGGTTCAGCGTGTAGAAGTGGACGCCGGGCGCCCCTCCCTCCAGCAGGAGCCGGCACTGGGCCGCGGTCCACTCGATCCCGGCGGCCGCGACGGCCGCGGGGTCGTGCTGGACGCGGGCGAGGCGCTCGTCGAGCTCGGGCGGGATCTTGGCGCCGCACAGCGCCGTCAGGCGCCGGAGCTGGGCGTAGCCGGCCGGCGGCATCACGCCGGGGACGATCGGCAGGCGCACGCCGGACGCGCGCGCGCGGCGCACGAAGGCGAAGTAGTCGCGCGCGTCGAAGAACAGCTGGGTGATCGCCCAGTCGGCTCCGGCCGCGGCCTTCTCGGCGAAGCGGCGCAGGTCGTCCTCGGGCGACGGGGCCTCGGGATGCGTCTCGGGATAGGCGGCGACGGCCGTGCGGAATCCCCCCCGCGCGCGGACGTCGCGCACCAGGTCGATCGCGTGCGCGTAGTCGCGCTCGCCGGCCGGGCGCAGGGAGCCGTCCTTCGGGACGTCGCCGCGCAGGGCGACGACGTGGCGCACGCCGAGCGCGGCCAGGCGGTCGAGGATCGCGGCGACCTCGGCGCGCGTGTGCGTCAGGCAGGTCAGGTGGCAGGCGGTCGTCAGCCCGACCTCGCGCTGGAGGCGGCCGGCGGTCTCGACCGTCTGGCCGCGCGAACTGCCGCCCGCGCCGTAGGTCAGCGTGACGAAGTCGGGGGCCAGGGCCTTGAGCTCGCGCACCGAGCCGACGAACGCGTCGAGGTCCGCCGGGGCCTTCGGCAGGAAGAACTCGAACGAGAAGACCGGGCGCTTGGCGGCCGCGAACAGGTCGGGGATGTCGATCAAGGGCCGTGATTGTAGCAAACGCGCCCGGACGGGGGCGGCGCCGGCCAGGGCGCCTACGAGGGGTTCGAGGAGGCGCGGGACTGGGCCTCCTCGATCATCTTGCGGTACTGGTCGACGAGCGACGGGTCGGTGTTGACCAGGCTCGCGATGCGGAAGTCGCCGGCCGCGTTGCCGTAGCGCTTCTCGGCGGTCCACACCGACGCGCGGTTGCGGTAGTAGCGGTCCGACAGCGGGTTCAGCGCGATCGCGCGGCTGAAGAACTCGAGCGCGGGATCGTAGCGGCGCAGCGCGAAGCTGCCGAGGCCGAGCCCGTTGAGCGCGTTCGGGTCCAGAGGGTCGTCCTCGGCCGCCTTCGCGTAGCTGTCGAGCGCCTGCTGGTAGCGCCCCTCGAAGTAGTAGACGTTGCCCTCGCGCACGCGCGCGGAGGCGCTCTTCGGGTCGATCTTCAGGGCCTGCGCCAGCTGGTCGAGGGCGCCGGAGTAGTTGCGGCGGATCGTCAGCGTCACCGCGAGGCTGACGTGCGCGGCCGCGTCGTCGGGCTTGAGCTCGATCGCGCGCACGAAGTCCTGCTGGGCCGCGTCGAGTGAGTTCTGCGCGGTCAGCGAGGTCCCGCGGCCGATGTAGGCGTCGGCGATCGTGCCGTCGGCCTCCATCGCCTTCGTGTACTCGAGGACGGCCTTGTCGAACTGCTCGGCGTTGTGCAGGGAGTCGGCGCGGACGACGTACACGTACGGGTCGCGCTGCTCGTCGCGCGTCATCTGGTCGTTGAGGGCCGCGATCGCCGACAGGTAGTCGTCGCCCTGCGGGTGGCCCGGGGAGAAGCCGACGTAGGCGCTGCGCGCGTACGGGTCGACGGAGATCGCGCGCATGTAGGCGAGGTGCGCGGCCCGGTACTGCCGCAGGGCCGCCTGCGCGACGGACTCCGCCAGCAGGCCCTGCGCGCGCCGAACGCCGAGCTGCCAGGCCGACTCGACGTCGTCGATCGTGCGCGGGTAGTTCTTGAGCGCGAGCCGGGTCAGCGCCCGCTGGAGATAGGCGGGTCCGTACTGCGAGTCGATCGCGATCGCGCGGTCGCAGTCGCGCTGCGACTCCTTGTCCTCGCCCTGCAGGCGCTGGGCCTGGCAGAGAGCGGTCCAGGCCTCCTTCGACTGCGGGGCGAGCTTCGTCGCGCGGTCGAGGTCCTCCAGGGCCGGCCGCAGCTGCCCGAGCCCGCCGTAGGCGAGGCCGCGGTGCAGGCGCGCGGCGGCCAGCGAGTCGTCGAGCGCGACCGCCTGGTTGAGGTCGCGCACGGCCTGCTCGTACTCCCCCGAGCGCAGGCGCATCGAGCCGAGCGTGTCGTAGAGCGCCGGGTTCTTCGGCGCCTTCTCGAGGGCGGACTCGATGTCGTAGGTCGCGCCGACGTGGTCGCCGAGCTGGAACTTGGCCTCCGCGCGCTGCTGGAGGATCAGCGCGGCGGGGCCCTTCAGCGCGAGCGCGCGGCTGAAGGCGTCGATCGCCTTCTGGTAGTCGCGGTCCTTCAAGAGGAGCATGCCGAGGTTGAACTCGTAGGCGGGGACGCCGGGGTCGAGCGCGACGGCGCGGCGCACGTCGTCCAGCGCCTTCGGCGTGGACGCGTAGGCGTTCGCGTACAGCGCGCCGCGCCCGTTGTAGGCGTCGGCGTCGTTCGGGTCGGAGGCGAGGGCGTCGTTGAAGTCCTGCATCGCGAGCTCCGCGCGCCCGCGGCCGGCCAAGTAGCTGGCGCGCGCGACGAGGATGGACGGGTCCTTCGGCTTGAGGCGCACGGCGCGGTCGAAGTCCTTCAGCGCCTCCTTGTCCATCCCGAGGCGCGCCTCGAGACGGCCGCGCTGGACGAGGACGGCCGTCTCGTCCGGCTGGCCGCGCAGGGCCACGTCGAGGTCCTGGAGCGCCTCCTTCGGCCGGTCCTCCGACTCCTCGGCGGTCGCGCGGCGCGCGAGGGCCTGCGCCGGCTTGCGCGCGACGGCGGCCGCGCGCGTGTAGGCGTCGATCGCGTCCTTCCACAGGCGCAGGGACACGTAGCGGTCGCCGATCGCGATCGCGGCCGGCGCCGCGAGCATCGGGGCCGCGAGCGCGTTGCGGTAGTCGTCGAGGGCCGCGTCGCGGTCGCCGGCCCGCCAGCGGGCCTCGCCGCGGTTGAAGTACGGCGCGTAATCCTGCCCGTCGGCGCGGACCGCGTTCTCGAAGTCCTTCATCGCCGCGGCGGCGTTCCCCTCGCGCAGGGAGAGGGCGGCGCGGCCGAGGTACGGGAACTCGTAGGCGGCGTCGAGGGACAGCGCCTTGTCGTAGGCCTTGCGCGCCCGCGGGAGGTCGCCGCGGCGGGCGAGCGCCGCGCCGAGCAGGCCGAAGGCGGCCGGGAAGTCGCGGCTGGCGACGAGAGCCGAGGTCAGGTCGTCGATCGCGCCGGCGTCGTCCCCCTGCTCGTAGCGCAGGCGCGCGCGCGCGTAGAGCCACAGCGGGACCTTCGCCCGGATCGAGAGCGCCGCGTCGAGGTCGGCGCGCGCCTTCGTCGGCTCGCCGAGGGCGATCCAGCCCCGCGCGCGCTCGGCGAGCGCCTCGGCCGAGCGGTTCGTCGCCGTGACCGCGGCGTCGAAGTCGCGCATCGCGCGCTCCGGGTCGCCGGCGGCCAGGTAGGCGTCGCCGCGCGCGAGCAGGTCGTCCGGCGTCAGGCGCCAGCTGCCGATCTTGTCGAGCGCGCGCTTGGCGTCGGCGCGCGCGCGCGCCTGGTCGCCGAGGGCGCTCCATAGCCGGGCGCGCAGAGCGTACGCGTCGCCGAGGCCGGAGTCGTCCGAGATCGCCGAGTCGGCCGAGCTCATCGCGTCGCGGAAGCGCCCCTGGAGGAAGGTCGCGCGCGCCTCCGACAGCTCGCGGGCGGCCGCCTCGCGGTCGCGCGCGAGGGCGGGCGCGGCGCAGGCCGTCAGAAGGAGCGCGAGCGCGGCGCAGGCCCGCGGCCGGGAGGCGCGGCGATCGATGTTCTGCATCCGCCTCCAATTTTGCGCGGCCGGTGTTACGAAATCAAGTCTAGAGGTAGTAATCCCGGACCCAGCGGTGCTTCGCGATCTCGGCGAGCTCGGCGGCGTCGAAGTAGCGGCCGTCGGCGGCCCGGGCGTTGAAGGTCACGTGGGTGACCCGGCGCATGCCCGGGATCACGGTCGAGACGGCGTCGAAGCTCAGGCAGTACTTGAGGGCCGCGGCGGCCAGCGTCTCGGCCTTCGGGCCGACGACGACCCGGGTCAGCGCCTCGGCGCGGCGGCAGGTCTCGAGCAGGCGCTCGCCGCCGAAGTAGTGCGAGCGGAAGTCCTCGGGCTCGAAGCGCGTCTCGCGCGTCAGGGTCCCGGTCAGCCCCCCCTCGTCGTACGGGCAGCGCGCGATCACGCCGACGCCCTTCTCGCGGCACAGCGGCAGGAGGCGGTCGGCCGCGCGCTGGTCGAACATGTTGAAGAGGACCTGGACCGCGTCGACGGCGCCGCTCTTGACCAGCGCGAGCCCGGTGTCCGGGTCGTCGTTGTTGAGCGAGGCGCCCCAGCGCCGGACCTTGCCCTCGGCCTTCATGTCGGCCATCGTGCGGGCGAGTTCCGGCCAGAGCGGGTCCTGGAGCCAGCCGTCGTGCCAGACGTGGAACTGGAGGAGGTCGAGGCAGTCGACGCCGAGGTTGCGCAGCGAGCGCTCGGCGCACAGGCGCACCCAGTCGGGCGCGAAGACCCGCTCCAGCCTCGCGCGCGGGTGGCCGGGCCACTCCATGTTCTTCGGCGGGACTTTCGTCGAGACCGTCGCGCGGCGGCCGGCTTCCTTAAAGAGGCGGGCGATCAATCGCTCGGAATGCCCATGGCCGTACGCGTAGGCCGTGTCGAAGTAGTCGATTCCGCAGTCGAGCGCCGCGCGCAGGGCCTTCATCGACTCGTGGTCGTCGGTACGCCCCCACATCGACTTGCCGATGCCCCAGCCCCCGAAGCCGATCTCGGAGACGAACGGCCCCCCCCGGCCCAGCGGCCGGCGAGGCATCTTCAGCGCCGCGTCGCTCGCGCTCATCCCGGGATTATATGAACAAAGGGGTCAGGCACGAAATGAACATAACGGATCATCGCGAGACTTCGACGCGGAGGCCGACGGAGGCGATGACCTCGGCGACGGCCTCGCAGCGCTCGCGCGGCCCCTCGTAGACGACCGCGGAGCCCTTCGAGTGGACCTCCCACGAGATCCGGCGCGCCTGCGACAGCGTGCAGCGCACGGCCTTCATCACGATCCGCTCGACCTCGTCGAAGGTGTGGCACTCGCAGTTGAACAGGATCGTCCGCCACGGCTCGCCGCCGAGGCCGAGGTCTTCCTCGGCGCGCTTCTCGCTCTCGACGGCGGCGGCGGCGCGGCCCACGCGCTAGCGCCGCACGGCGACGGCCATCCCCTCGCCGGTCGGGAGCATCGCGGCCGACTTGAAGAGGGACTCGTCGGCGAGCCCCCGCAGGCAGGCGCGCATCGCGGGGACCTTCGGCGCGTCGGCGTCGCCGGCGGGCAGGTCGTCGCGGTGGAGCTTGCCGAAGAGATACGCGTTGTCGCAGACGACGAGGCCGCCGGGGCGCAGGTTGTCGGCCGCCCAGCGCGCGTAGACGGGATAGCCTTCCTTGTCGGCGTCGATGAAGCAGAGGTCGAACGGACCCTCTCCCGTCAGCGTCGGCAGGACTTTCGCGCCGGGCCCCTCGTGGACGACGACGCGCGAAGACAGCCCCGCGCGCGCGATGTTCTCGCGGGCGACCGCGGCGTGGCGCGGGTCGAACTCGACCGTGTGCAGGACGCCGTCCGCGGGCAGGGCCCGCGCCAGCCAGCAGGCCGAGTAGCCGGCCAGGGTCCCGACCTCGACGATTCGGCGCGCGCCGACGGCCGAGGCCAGGAAATGCAGGATCCGCCCCTCGTCGGGCCCGACGCTGATCGGAGGCAGGCCGCGCTCGGGCGTCTCCTCGCGGATCGCGCGCAGGACCGCGTCCTCGCGCGCGAGCAGGCCGGTCACGAAGTCGAGCAGGCCCTCCGGGGCGCCGTCCGCGCGCGGCGCGTGGCCGGGGCTCACAGGCCGATCCACTGGAGCGGCTTCCACTTCTCGCGCGCCTCGACGTCCGCGCCGGAACGCTTCAGCCGGAAGCGCCGGCGCAGGGCCCGCACGTCCCCGAGCACGGCCCGGCGCTCGCTGTCGAGCAGTCCGACGCGCTCCTGGCGCAGCATGAAATCGGCGAAGGCGATCGCGTCGGCGACCGCGGGAGCCTCCCCGCGCGGGCGGCAGTGCTTCGCGTGGTCCAGGAACAGGGAGCGGTACCGGGTGCCCAGCAGGCGGACGGTCCGGGGCAGGAATTTGGCCGTCTTCCAGAGGCGGTCGACCTCGGCGGCGTCGTTCACGGCGGGCAGTTTAGCAGGTCGCCCTCGGGTCGTCAAGCAGGGCCGTCATCCGGGCGTCATCCGGTTTTGTGGACAAGTGGATAAGTGCGGGGATATTAACATCTTCGTCATATCGGTGCCAGGCTTTAGAGATTCAGCTCCGTCGGAGGAGCGATTCTTAATGCGCGGCACTTGACCGGGACCAAGGGCCTATGATAGGATGGGCCCAACGTCCCTGGGAGCCTAGGCCCCCGGGGGCTAGAATAAGTAGGCCCCATGGGTGACCCCTCTCGCCGAGCCCCGGGACCCCGCCGCCTGCTGGCGGGCTTTTTGGCCGTCTTGTGCGCCCTCGAGTCGGGCGCCCTGCCGGCCTGCGCGGCCGTTCGCGCCTCCGCCGCCCCGGTCGAGGCGCCGGCCGCCACCTCCGGCGGCTTCGACTCCCTGCGCCGCGCGGTCTCCGCGGCGGGCTGGGCTCCCTCGGCGACGCTGAGCGCCCCC
>JAGWRY010000227.1 GCA_028869495.1 Elusimicrobiota bacterium
GAAGGTCAACCTGTGGGTTTACGGCACGACGGAGGACCTGCAGGCGGCGATCGACAGGATGGTCGAGACGTACAACGAGACGCCGCACGAGGCGCTCAAGAACGTGAGCCCGAACGACGTCTACGCGGGCAGGAAGGATGAGGTGCTGGAGCTGCGGGCCAGGATCAGGCTGGAGACGATGGCTCGGCGTTATGCGTACAATATGGGCGCGGACGCCGGAATCGCAAACTAGTTCAGGCTAAGAAATTTCCCGAAATCGCTGAAGACGTACAGCGAAAGCCATTAACTCGCGGAAAATGGTTGCCCTGGTCGGCTCGGGTGCTTCTGCTGATTCTGGATTACCTGATTGGAATGGCCTTTGCGAAAAAGTAATGGCCTTTTCGATCGCCAAACGTTCCGACCGAGCTTCGGAGTACCAACGTTTGCTCAATGCACATGAATTCGGCGAATTAATGGAGGTTTTCGCCTCGGATATGGGGCGCGAGGAATTACTAAAGGTGGTTGCGCACGAACTCCGCCCAACGGGTCAGGAAAGTGAAGTCCACCGCTTCCTCGCGTCCTTCCCATTCGCTTTTTATATCACGACGAATTACGACGATTTGTTGATGGCGGCACTACGGAAAATTGGCTTTGTGTTTTCCAAGCTCTACAACACCACTGCAGACTTTTCGGCGATAGATGTGAACACGAAAGACGCCGTAATTAAACTGCATGGAGATTTTGATAAGCCCGAGACTGTAATCCTGACGGCCTCGGATTTTCAAGAAATATCCCATGGTCCATCGTATGAGTACTTCAGAACGCGCCTCGCTAGCGTTCTCACGATGTTTGATGTATTAGCTGTCGGTTATAGCTTCCGGGATCCCCATTTAGCATGGATTCTCGAAAAACACGCCGTCTTGTTTAAGGGCGGTAAGCCTCTCTTCGCCATCCTCTCAGATGCTGAGCCGGGTGATGTGGCGCAATTTCGTCGGAAGTACAATGTCGAGGTTCTCAGTTACAAGACATTGAATGGATCTCATCAGCGGCTTTTACAGCGGTTCAAAAGCATCGAGCCGTTCATTAGCGTTCGAAAGCCGAAGACTCTTGATTATGCTGGGCCGGGCCCACAGCAAAGTGAAGATGCTAATCAGCTTTTTCTCTTCACTACATTTCATGTGAATCCGGAAGGTGTTGACTTCAAATTGGGGGCTTATAGAGCGTTGATTGTTTCAGCCCTCCGGAAAAGCAAGGTTCCCATTGACGCGCCGAAGCTGATTGCGAGCTTGCCTCTCGGAATCCCTAAAATCGCTGATAAAATCGCAGCCTTCGTTGACGTGACTCTCAAGAAGCTGGAAAGTGAAGGAATCGTTCGGCGATTATTGAATAACAACTTCGAATTGACGCCTGCCGGACTGGAAGGCTTGTCCGGGACGACCCGGAAATACGAATTGGCGCTTGAAAAATTCAAGGCGCAAACGTCGGCAGACTTGGGCGCCCAATTTGTAGGTGTGAGTGAGCATGTGTCCGCGCAATTTGTCACAGAAACTCTGAGCTGCGCCAACCAGATTTTCTATTTAAGGGGTGTTGAAATCGCCGGAAGTATTTTTGATACCCGGCATGTATCGTTGGCTGGCGGTTATGACATCCTCAGGGTCATAAATGGGCACGCCGCAAAGTTCGCCGATCAGGGGCACTCGCTATTCTTTATGCAGTATTTGCAGGGTTTAGTCTCAGACCCAAACCCAACCCAGCAAGAATATTTATGGCATCTGTCACAGGCATACTTTAGTTATCACGCGCTTAACCTTGACCCAGCATGCAACAAGATTCAAAAGGATCTTCTGAGCAAGAACCTATTTATCGTCGACTCAAATGTCGTCCTGCCACTTTTGGCCGAGGGGACATTCAATCATTCAGCAGCGAAGCAGTTGTTTGAACTCGTATCTCAATTGGGCGCTAAGGTCTGCATCACAAAAGGCGTTTTGCGTGAGGTTGTGATACACGCACGTTTCGCCACCGCAGTTGCAATAAAAGAAGGGACGGATTCGTCCTCATTTCTGGAGGCAGCCCTCGGAAGAGGGGGCTACCGACAGAACCTTTTTATCGATGGATTTATTCGGTTGAGTGATTCTGTATCGATGGGCTTCGATCAGTATGTTGAGAGGGTGTTGGGGTCTGGGGACCGTCGGACGTGGGATAAGTTTGTCGAAAAGAAGCTCGCCTCGGTTGGGATTTCATTGCTGGACCCCGACCGGCTCTTTACAGCAGAAGATAATGAGAAAGTTGAGCATGCTTTCGATAGCATCAAAGCTTTCCGGGAATCGAAAGGTACTTATCGAGACGATGATCAATGCCGGACTGAGGCTGAAATCGACCACATAATTGATTTGGCCCATTCAAATCATCCGACGGTGTTCGCAGACTTTAATCATGTCGAGTGCGTTAGATTCGTATCGCAAAGTCGAGTCTTGGAGAACGTCGATAGGCATGAAGGTGGTAAATCAAATTCTGGTCGCGTGTGGCGGCCCGAAACTCTCTTCAGGTACTTGTCTTGTTTCTCCAGAGCGACTCCCCAGCGGGACATATGGCAGCAGTTCATTTCGTCAGATGTATATCAGGCGGGCATACCGATCATCGATGAGACGAAATATAAAAGGTTCTTCTCTGGTGTAATCAGACAGTCTGAGATGGACTTTGAGGCACAGAAGAGAACTCTCGAGAAGCTCGGGCAGGCGACTTTCGCAAACAAGGTCTCCGATGATTTTAATTCCGTTTCGGAGTTCGAAAAACCATTATTTGTGGAAACCCTTGAGGCGCATCTTGAGCGATTGATTGGGGATGCAAAGTTGTTGACTCCGCGAGAGCGGAAAGAGCTCAAGGACTTCCGCGAGCGCGAAAAGGCTCGCAAAGACTTTATCCGACGACAACGGCGGCGTATTAATCCAGAAAAAAAGAAATAGATTGGATTGTCCACCCCACAAAGAGAAGCCCCGGCAGGTCTCCCTGCCGGGGCTCTTTTATTTCCGACCGCGTGAAGCTTAGTAGCGGTAGTTCTCGGGCTTGTACGGGCCTTCCGCCGGGATGCCCAGGTAGTCGGCCTGCTTCGGGGTCAGCTTGGTCAGCTTGGCGCCGAGCTTGCCGAGGTGGAGGGCGGCGACCTTCTCGTCGAGGTGCTTGGGCAGCAGGTAGACCTTCTTCTCGTACTTGCCCTTGCCGCGGTTGGACCACAGCTCGATCTGGGCCATGGTCTGGTTGGTGAAGGAGCAGGACATGACGAAGCTGGGGTGGCCGGTGGCGCAGCCGAGGTTGACGAGGCGGCCTTCGGCCAGGACGGTGACGACCTTGCCGCCGGGCCAGACCCACTGGTCGACCTGGGGCTTGATCTCGACCTTCTTCAGCTTCTTGTCGGAGGTCAGGCTGGCGATGTCGATCTCCAGGTCGAAGTGGCCGATGTTGCAGACGATGGCCTGAGACTTCATCGCGTCCAGGTGCTTGCGGGTGATGACGTCGCGGCAGCCGGTCGCGGTGACGAAGATGTCGCCGACGGCGGCGGCCTCGTCCATCGTGACGACCTGGTAGCCTTCCATGCAGGCCTGCAGGGCGTTGATGGGGTCGATCTCGGTGATGAGGACGCGCGCGCCCTGGCCGCGCAGGGACTGGGCGCAGCCCTTGCCCACGTCGCCGTAGCCGGCGACGACGGCGGTCTTGCCGGCGACCATCACGTCGGTCGCGCGCTTGATGCCGTCGAGGAGCGACTCGCGGCAGCCGTACAGGTTGTCGAACTTGCTCTTCGTGCAGGAGTCGTTGACGTTGATGGCGGGCGTCAGCAGCGTGCCTTTCTTGACGCGCTCATAGAGGCGGTGGACGCCGGTCGTCGTCTCCTCGGACAGGCCGACGATGTCCTTGGCCAGCTTCGGGTACTTGTCGAAGACCATGTTGGTCAGGTCCCCGCCGTCGTCCAGGATCATGTTGAGATACTGGCCGTCGGGGAACTTGAGCGTCTGCTCGATGCACCAGTCGAACTCTTCGGCGTTCATGCCCTTCCAGGCGAAGACGGCGCACTTGCCGGCCTTGGCGATGGCGGCGGCGGCGTGGTCCTGGGTCGAGAAGATGTTGCAGGACGACCAGCGGACCTCGGCGCCGAGCTCGAGCAGGGTCTCGATCAGGACCGCGGTCTGGATCGTCATGTGGAGACAGCCGGCGATGCGGGCGCCCTTGAGGGGCTGTTTTCCCTTATATTCGGCGCGCAGGGCCATGAGGCCGGGCATCTCGCTCTCGGCGATGGTGATCTCTTTGCGGCCCCAGTCGGCGAGGCCGATGTCCTTGACCTTGTAGTCGTTCTTCATGGCGGTGGCGGTGGGCATTCTGTCTCCAGGGAGGCGAGCGGGGTCGCCCCGAGTGAATTGGATGGTCATTTTAGCAAATTCGGGCCGCGCCCTCGACGGGGGAGCCTGGACGCCTCGGCCGGGGCTTTGGCATCATAGCCGCATGGACCTCACCGCTTTCCTGAAGCACTCGTACTGGGGCAACACCCTCTTCGCCTACCTCGTCGCGGCCGTCACCTTCGTCCTCGTCGTCTGGGGCTTCCTGTTCGGGCGCAAGGTCGTCCTGGGCCGCCTGCGCGCCTGGGCGCAGAAGACCGCGACCGACCTGGACGACTTCGCCGTCGAGCTCCTGGGCAAGATCAAGACTCCCGAGTGCTACCTGCTCGGCTTCTACATCGCGACCCGCCCCCTGCGCTTCGACGCCCGCGTCGACCGCCTGCTGCGCTCCTTCCTGATCGTCGTCGTCGCCTACCGCGCCGTCACGATGCTGCAGGC
This sequence comes from Elusimicrobiota bacterium, assembly GCA_028869495.1. Lineage (GTDB taxonomy): Bacteria > Elusimicrobiota > Elusimicrobia > UBA1565 > UBA9628 > GWA2-66-18. The sequence goes on from JAGWRY010000227.1 coordinate 4,803, forward strand.
GGCCGTCGCCTACGGCCTGAAGAAGGCGATGATCGGCGAGGAGAGCGACCAGGCCCGCCGCGACACCGTCAAGACGCTGACCCTGCTGGTCCAGGGCCTGGTCTGGGTCGGCGCCGTCATCTTCGTCCTCGACAACCTGGGCTTCAACGTCGGCTCGATGGTCGCGGGCCTGGGTATCGGCGGCGTCGCCGTGGCCCTGGCCGCGCAGGCCGTCCTCGGCGACCTGTTCGCCGCCCTGGCCATCTTCCTGGACCGCCCGTTCGTCGTCGGCGACTTCATCGTCGTCGGCGAGGCCGCCGGCACCGTCGAGCGCATCGGCATCAAGACCACCCGCATCCGCTCGCTGTCGGGCGAGCTGCTGGTCATGGGCAACTCCCAGCTGACCTCCAGCCGCATCCACAACTACAAGAAGATGCGCGACCGCCGCATCGTCTTCCGCTTCGGCCTGCTCTACTCGACGACCGAGAAGCAGCTGGCCGAGGTCCCCGGCATCGTCAAGGCGCTGGTCGGTCAGGACAAGCTCCTGCGCTTCGACCGCGCCCACTTCATGAACTTCGGCGACTCGTCCTTGGACTTCGAGGTCGTCTACTACGTCGAGGACCCCGACTACAACAAGTACATGGACTGCCACCAGCGCCTGCTCCTGGGTCTCGTGCGCGAGCTGGGCGCGCGCGGCCTGGGCTTCGCCTTCCCGACGCGGACCCTCTCCATCGAGGGCCCCGTCGCCGTCAAGAGCGCGTGAGCCGCTCGCTGTACGCGGATCCCGCGCTCTACGACCTCCTGCACGCCGAGGGAACGGACGACGAGGTCTGGTTTTTAGAGCGCCTGGCCCTGGCCCACGGAAACGGCGGACGGCGCGCCTTGGAGCCCGCCTGCGGCACCGGCCGCTACTTGGAAGGACTCCTGCGCCGCGGCTGGAGCGTTTTCGGCTACGACCTCTCGCCCGCGATGCGCGCCTTCGCCCGTGCGCGCTTGGCCCGCTTCGGCGCCCGCGCCCGGATCGTCCGCGGCGACATGCGCTCTTTTCGGAGCGCCGAGCGCTTCGACATGGCCTTCAGCCTGCTCTCGACCTTCCGCCATCTCGAAACCGACCGCGAGGCGCGGGCCTTCCTGAGAGCGACCGCCGCCGCGCTGGCGCCCGGCGGAATCCTCGTCCTGGGCCTGGACCTGGCCGACTACGTCGAGACCGAGGCCGACGAGGAGACCTGGACCGTGCGCCGCGGCGCGAAGACCTGGCGCCAGGTCCAGCTCGTCCTGCCCCCGGAGCGCCGCGGCCGGCGCGAGAGGATCCTGAACTTCGTGACCGGGCCGGACGGAAAGGTGCTGCGCTTCGCCCACGACCTGCGCGCCTACGACGCGAAGGAGCTGTCCGCCCTGTTGAAGCGCGCGGGACTGCGCGTCGAGGCCGTTTACGGCGCGGACGGAAAGCCGGCGCGGCTGGGCGGCCCCGAACGTTCGCTCTGGCTGGTCCTTAAGCCCGCTTAGCGGCCGCCGAGCGGCGGCGCAGAAGGTCCATCACCCGGCGCGAGAAGTCCGCATAGGCTTTCCGGCCGGAGGCCGAGCGCAGCAGCTCCAGGTCGCGCGCGACGACGCGGGCCAGCGCCTCGGCGCGCGGCCCGGAGCGCTCGGAAAGCTCGTCGAGATCCTCCTCGAGACGCTCGACGAGCTCCTCGATCGCCGTCCCGCCGCCGAGGAAAGGACTGCCCGGCACCGCGGCCTCCAGCAGACGCGCGAAGTCCTCCGGGCTCTTCGCGAGCGCCTTTTGGGCCTGGCGCGCGAAGGTGTTCGGCGGCGGCTGAAGGCCCAGCTCCTCCATGAAGGCGAGGTCGGCCAGGTGCGCCTCGATCTCCAGCTCCAGCGCGTTGGACGGCAGGCCCTGCGCGTGCTGGGCGACGTGCGTCAGCTCGTGGATCAGCGTCCCGGCCAGGTCCGTCTCGCGGCCGGGCGCAAACAGCGCCTTGTGCAGGCGCAGGGTCCCGGCGACGTAGTCGTACTCGCCGTAGTTGCCTTTGAGGTCGAGGACGCGCACGGGCAGGGCGCGCTCTTTGAGCGCCTTCCCGGCCGCCGCGAAGGCGCGGCGGCCGACGCGCGTCGAGAGGGCCAGCGTCGCGGCGCGGTCGAGCGCGGCCGAGAGCGCGCGGTCGCGGTGCGTCAGCCAGGGGACGGCGGGAGCGGCGCGCGGCTCGGCGGCGGACTCGGGAGAGAAGGACTCGAAGCCCGCGGCGTCCGGGACGAAGACGGGAGTCTCGTCTTCGGGCGCCGCGGCCGGGGCGAAGCCGTCCCAGAAGGCGTCGAGGGAGCGCGTGCGGGACTCGACGCCGGCGCCGGGAACGTCGGGCTCCGAAGGCGCGGCCGCCGCGGCGACGGCGGGAAGAGCGGCGAGAGCCGGAGCGCTCGGCGCCGGCGCGGGAACGGCGGACGGCGCGGCGAGGGGAGCGGAAAGAGACAGCGCGGGCGCGGGAACGGCGATGGCAGCAGGGGGAAGCGCCGTGACGGAGACGGCGGGCGCGGCGAGCGGCGCTTCGACCGGGGCCAGGCGCACTTGGGCCGCGGCGGGAACGGACAACAGAAGGACGGCGAGCGCTCGCGCGCGTCTCACGGGCGCAGTCTAGCAACCAGCGCGCGGGCGCATGTGGGACCTTCGGGGAAGGCGGGCGGCGGCAATCGGCCCCGGCCGGGGCGTCAGGGGATCAGGACGAAGTCGTCGGCCAGCGCCAGGTCGTCCGACTTCGGGTCGCGCAGGCGCCGGAGCGCGTCGGGCACGCTCAGGCGCGTCCCGTCGAGCGGATAGGGCAGGACGACGGCGACGGGGCCCGCGCCGCGGCGCGCGGCGCTCTCGGGCACGCCCGCCTTCCACATCATGTGGCCCTGGCCGGCGATCACGACGACGCGCGAGGAGGCGGCCAGCCTGGCGGCCGCGGCGCCCATCGTCTCGTTCCAGACCGCCTGCGCCATGATCATGTTGCGAAGGGCCTGCGGCGGCAGGTGATGGTCCGCGAGCGCGGCCTTGACGAAGCCGCGGTAGCGCGGGTCGGCGCTCTCGGCGATCGTCGCCGGGATCTGCGCGCGCTCGGCGGGCGTCAGGCCCGCGAGGCCCTTCTTGGCGACGTCGACGACGACCCCGATCGGCGCGTTGAGGCCGTACATCCTCAGGCCGCGCGCGCGGGCGACGTCGAAGATCGGCTTGTACATCGCGTAGTCGAAGCCCCAGGTCTTGTCCCACCAGGCGGCGAAGTCCGCCTCGGAGATCTTCCCCGACGCGAAGCCGTCGAGCTCGGCCTGCTGGTCGAGGGAGACCATCTCGAAGCCGACGACGAGGCCCGGGTCGCGGTCGGCCAGCGAGGCCAGGACCTTCGCCTGGATCTGATGCTGGGCGGCGTCGTCGTGCTTCTCGCCGACCGCGATCACGCGCGCGCGCAGGAGCGTGCCGATCATCGCGTCCCAGCCGATCGCCGCGCCGGACGGGGAGGCGACCGCGACCAGCGGCGCCGCGGGCCCGCCCGCGACGGACGCCGACGGCGGGGCCGGCGGGGCCTTCGGGAGCGGCGCGGAGGACGGCGACCAGGCGGCGAGCCCGGCGACGGCGGCGAGGGTCGAGAGGGTCATGGAGAGATGATAGCCTAGAACGCGCGGAACTCGACGACGAGCGGGACCTCGTTGACGACCGCGTTGATCGCGCGTCCGTCCGCCTCGCCGAAGATCTCGGTCTTCTCGCCGACCGCCGCGCACCAGGCGCGGAACGCCCCGTCCGGCCAGCCCAGGATCTCGACGCGCTCCGGGCGGTCGAACTGCGCCTCGAGGTCCCGGCGCAGGCGCGCGGCCTCGCGCTCGGTCTCCTTCATCACGACGATGCGTCCGCGCGGCAGGCGGCGCGTGACCTTGGTCAGCTTGTGGAGCGTGATCGTGCCGCACTCGACCCAGAGCTTGGCCTCGCCGGCCGCGTCGAGCGCCAGCAGGTCGGGCAGGAACTCGTAGCCCGCCAGCGCCGGGGTCTTCGGCGACGCGTCGAGGATCGGCGCCTCGTTCCAGAACAGCAGGTAGGCGGCCAGCCTGTGGGCCAGGTGCTCGTCGGGCTCGCTCGGCGCGCCGACCAGGTACGGCTTGCGGGTCTCGCCGTTGACGAGCAGGTCGCCGCGGATCCTCACCGCGCCCGCCGTCCCAGCGCGCAGCCGGCCAGCCAGCGTCCCGGGCCCGACGCGTAGCGCTCCTTCTTCCAGACCGGCAGGCGCCGCTTGATCTCGTCGATCGTCCAGCGGCAGGCGGCCAGCGCCTCGGCGCGGTGGACGGAGCCGGCCGCGACCACGACGCTGGCCTCGCCGACGCGCAGGAGGCCGAGGCGATGGACGGCGGCCGCGCGGACGGGCCAGCGGCGCTCGGCCTCGGCGACGACGCGGGCCAGCTCCTTCTCGGCCAGCGGGAGGAAGGCCTCGTACTCGACCGAGCGCACGCGGCGCCCCGCGTGGAGCGCGCGCACGACGCCGACGAAGGAGGCGATCGCCCCGCGACGCGGGTCCGCGACCGCCGCGGCGACGGCCGCGGGCCTGAGGCGCGCGCGCGTCAGGCGCGTCGGCCGGGCGCTCAGCCGCCGCATACCGGGGGGAGGGCGGCGAGGACGCCGCGCGCGGGGATCCGCTC
>JAGWRY010000228.1 GCA_028869495.1 Elusimicrobiota bacterium
GCCCCGGCCGTCCGCGGCGCTGGACTCCCTGCGCGGTCCGGACGTGTTCGGCGACCCGCGCGGCGACGGCCTTGCGGGCCCCCTGCCGACGAGCAACAACTTCATGCGCGGGATTCGCGTCGCGCCGGAGGGGCCGTCGGTGCTCGCCCCCGGACGCCGGTCCCTGGGCGTGCGCTACTCGGCCGACAACAACCTGCTGCGCGAGTCCGCGGGCCCGAACCACGTCGTCCTCAAGAACGAGGTCCACACCGTCGTCCTGGACTACCGCGTCGGCTTGAAGACGCGGCTCCCCGTCGAAGCCGGGCTTTCCGTGTCGGCCGCCTCCGCCGGACCCGGCTACATGAACGGGTTCATCGCGATGATGGAGAACCACGTGTTCGCCCCCCTCTTCGGCCCGTCCGCGGTCAACGGCAACCGAACCGGGCCGAACGCGATGACCGGGACCGTGCGCGACGTCCAGGTCGGCGGGCGGCACGAGAGGGACGACGGGACCTGGGGGATGCAGGTCGGCGACGTGGTCGGAGTCGTCAAAGCCTCCCTGCCCGTCGGCTCCTGCGCGCTGTGCGAGGCGGCGGTGCGCGGCGTCGTCGACTACGCCGCGGGGGGCCAGGGCGGCAGCGCGGTCTCCTCCGTCGGCGTCGGCGTCTCGGCCGCCAGGCCGCTCGGCCCGCGCTGGAGCGTCTTCGCCGACGCGCGCCTCGCGGCGCCGCTCTCGGCGCGGGACCGGACCGGCCTGCCCGTCGCCCCCGCCGCCGGCGCGACGGTCGGAGTCAGCTACCGGGCGACGCCGAAGCTGACCCTGACCGTCCAGAACGACTACGACGGCTCGCCCTACCGCAAGACCGGACTGCCCGTCTACGACAACGCGTACACGAGCGTCACCTTCGGCCTGGCCTACCGCCTGACCCGCACGCTGGTCCTGAAGTTCGGCGCGAGCGAGGACTACAACACCGGCAAGCGCCCGGCCGGCCAGGATTTCATGGCGCCCTACGGCCCGTCCGACTTCAGCGCGACCGCCTCCCTGCAGAAGACCTTCTGAGCCGCGGGCGTCCCGGGCCGCCGTTTTGGTAGGCTGAACGGGCCATGACCGCGCCCGCCGTCCGCTACTTCGCAGGCCGCGACGGCGCGCGCCTCGCCTACCGCGAGCTCGGCGCGGGCCGCCCGGTCGTGCTGATCCACGGCTACTTCTCGACCGCGACGGTCAACTGGATCCGCTACGGCCACGCGGCGCGGCTGGCCGAGAGGGGCTTGCGCGTCGTGATGCCGGACCTGCGCGGCCACGGCGACAGCGCCCGGCCGCACGAGCCCGCCGCCTACCCCCCCGACGTCCTGGTCGACGACGCCCTCGCGCTGGTCGAGGCGCTGGGCCTGGAGGACTACGACCTCGGCGGCTATTCGCTGGGCGGGCGGACGGCGGCGCGGATGCTGGTCCGCGGCGCGACCCCGCGGCGGGCGATCGTCGCGGGGATGGGCCTGGCGGGCCTGACGCGGGCGGTCGGGCGCGGCGCCTTCTTCCGCCGCGTGCTGGACGGGCTCGGGACCTTCGCCCGCGGCACGCCCGAGTGGCGCGCGGAGGCGTTCCTCAAGACGGTCGGCGGCGACCCGGCGGCGCTGAAGCTCGTGCTCGGCACCTTCGTCGACACCCCCCGTGAGGCGCTGTCCCGGATCGAGACGCCGGTCCTCGTCCTGACCGGCGCGCAGGACCGGGACAACGGCTCGGCCGAGGCGCTGGCCGGCGCCCTGCCCCGCGCGCGCTGCGTCCGCACGCCCGGCAGCCACATGAGCGCCGTCGCCCGCCCCGAGCTCGGCGCGGCGATCGCGGACTTCCTGTCCGAGCCGGACGCCTAGAGCATCGCCTCGATCCGCCGCTTCAGGGCCGCCTTCGGGGCCGCGCCCATCGCGCGGTCCACGAGCTTCCCGTCCTTGAAGAAGAGCAAAGTCGGGATCGCCGAGATCCCCAGCGCCGTGGCGACGCCCGGGTTCTCGTCCGTGTTCATCTTGGCGACCTTCACGCGCCCCGCGTACTCCTCGGCCAGTTCCTCGACGACCGGGGCGAGCATCCGGCACGGCCCGCACCACGGCGCCCAGAAGTCCACGACCGTCGGCCCGCCGTCGGCCAGGACCTCGCGCTCGAAGCTCTCGTCCGTCAGTTCGATGTGATTCATTTTCCGCCTCCTTCTCTTTGGATGCGCGCGGACGCCGGAGGATTCGCCCCGGGGCGCCCGCGGGACCCCCCTAAAAATAACCCGGGACGGGACCGGAATACCCATTGACCGCCTAGGTCCAATGTCCTAGCATCGCTCCGTTCGGGGAAATCAAGACGCAACGGAGGACACCTGTGGGGACGAGAGTTTCTCGTATGATCGGGACGATGCTGGGAGCGGCGCTGCTCGCGGGCGCCGCGGGCTTCGCCGCCGCGGCGGACGGAGGCGCGTGGTACGCGCCGGCGTCCTCGCTGCTCAAGCCGGGCGCGCTGGCGGCCAAGACCGCCCGCCCGCAGGCTGAACGGGTCGGCCGGCCCACGATCCTGCCGATGACGGGCCGGCAGAAGGGCATCGCGCTGATGAACGGCTGGAGCAAGGCGCCGGTCGGCACGCGCAGCGCGCCTCAGCTCCAGTACTACGGCGGACCGATGCTCGGCAACGTCAAGATCCAGGTCGTCTACTGGAACAAGGACGTCGCCTACCAGGGCAAGATCCCCGGCTTCTTCTCGACGATCACGAAGAGCCCGTACTTCGACTGGCTCCACGAGTACAACGCCGGCGGCCAGGCGATCGGCGAGGGCTCCTACGCCGGCGCCTACACCGACTCCGTCGCAATCCCGCAGAGCGCGCAGATCGAGGACGCGGACATCCGCACCGAGCTGACGAAGCTGGTCAAGAAGAACGCGGTCGCCAAGCCCGGCGCGAACACCCTGTACATGGTCTACTTCCCGCCGGGGCTCAACATCGACCTCCAGGGCTCGGGCTCCTGCCAGGTCTTCTGCGCCTATCACAACACGTTCACGATCGGCGGCCAGGAGATCAACTACGGCGTGATCCCGGACCAGGGCGGCTCCTGCGCCGGCGGCTGCGGCGGCGCGGCCGACCAGTTCGACAACGAGACCTCGGTCTCCTCGCACGAGATGATCGAGGCCGTCACCGACCCCGCGGTCGGTCTGGTCACCGGCAACAACCCGACGGCCCCGATGGGCTGGTACGACACGAACTACGGGGAGATCGGCGACATCTGCAACGCGGTCCAGGGCCAGGTCGCGGGCTACACCGTCCAGCGCGAGTGGTCGAACTCCCGCGGCCTCTGCATCGACTCGGCGTCCGACTCGGGCACACCGGTCTCGCTCCTCAGCGCGCCCGGCACGGCCTCGGCCGGCATGACGGCCAAGACGGCGGGCTCGCTCTAAGACGCCGCCGCTTCGAAAACGCGGGCGCGCTCCCTGGGGAGCGCGCCCGCGGTCTTTCGATGGGACGCGCGCCCGCGTTCTTGCTACACTGACCGGGATGAGGGGGAGCGAGTGCCGGGACCGCTGAAGATCGCCGTCTGCGGCGCGACGGGCCGCACCGGCTCGCGCGCGGCCGCGCTCGCGGCGACGGACCCGCGCTTCCACTTGGCCGCCCGGATCGACCGCGCGCGCTGGGCCGAGTTCGAGGAGGCGCTCGAGACCTGCGGCGCCGTCGTCGACTTCTCGATCCCCGAGGCGGCCGTGCGCTACGCGGCGGCCTGCGCGCGCGCGAAGATCGCCTTCGTGACCGGCACGACCGGCTTCTCCGTCGTCCAGCGCGCCCAGCTCGCGGCCGCGGCCAAGAAGATCCCCGTCTTCGCCGCGCCGAACTTCAGCCGCGGCGTGGCCCTGCTGAACCACCTCGCCGCCGAGGCCGCGCGGCGCCTGGACGGCTTCGACGCCGCGATCGTCGAGACCCACCACAAGGCGAAGGCCGACGCCCCGTCGGGCACCGCCCTCGCCCTGTCCCAGGCCGTGCGCGAGGGGCGCAGCGGCGAGGCGCCGGTGCCGACCTTCTCCCTGCGCGTCGGCGGCGTCGTCGGCGACCACGCGCTGACCTTCGCCGGGCCCTTCGAGCGCCTGGAGCTGATCCACCGCGCCGGCTCGCGCGACGCCTTCGCGCAGGGCGCGCTCGAGGCCGCGCTGTGGTGCGTCCGCCGCCGGCCCGGCCTCTACGACATGGCGGACCTGCTGAGGCTGAGGTGAGCCCGGCCGCGATCTGGAAGCGCTGGGTCGCGCTCTTCGAGGAGGACGAGGGCCCCGAGGTCCCGCGCTACGACCCCGTCCATCTCGCGGCCGTCCTCGTCGCCTGCCTCGCCGTCATCGGCGTCCTGTTCTGGCTGCTGTGGACGCTCCTCTGCTACGACGGCGGCCTGCCGTCCAAAGTCGGACCGTTCTTCGCCGTCCTCCTGCGCCTGAAGACGCCCGCGAGCTACGGCTGGCTGGGCACGCCCGACCGCCAGGGCCTCTTCGAGGGCTGGCTCGCGAACCTCGCCGCGCTGGCCGTCTCGGCCCTCGTCGTCGCCCTGCTCTACAAGGCCGACCGCCGCCGCGCGTCCCGACCGCGGTGAAGCGCGCCCCGGCCCTGCTCCTGCTCGGCGCCAACCTCGGCCGCCGGGAGCGGACCCTGCGCCGGACCGTCGCCGCCCTGCGCCGCCTGCCCGGCGTGCGCGTGCGCGCGGTCTCGCGCGTCTACGAGACCGCGCCGGTCGGCCCCAGCGACCGCCCGTACCTGAACCAGGCGGTCCGCGTCGAGACGACGCGCACGCCGATGGGACTGCTGATCGAGGCGAAGATCCTCGAGGCCGCCGCCGGACGGCGGCCCGGGAGGCGCTGGGCCGCGCGCCCGCTCGACGTGGACGTGATCGCCTGCGGCCGCGTCCGCCGCCGTTCGCCGTGGCTGACCCTCCCCCACCCGCGCGCCGCCGAGCGCGCGTTCGCGCTCGCGCCGCTGGCCGACGTCGCGCCGCTCCTGCGCCTGCGCGGCCGGAC
>JAGWRY010000229.1 GCA_028869495.1 Elusimicrobiota bacterium
GGCGGGCGCGGCGCCGGGGCCGCGCAGGCGCAGGCCAGGGCCAGAAGGAGGAGCGGCGCGGGCCGCCTCCGCATTCCGCTCCTAGCGGCGGGCCTTGGCCGGCTTGCGGGCGGCCTTGGGCTTGGCCGCGGGGGCCGCGGCGATCTCAGGGGGCAGGTCGTCGGCGCCGACCAGGGGGCCGGTCGCCATGATCATCGCGCGCTCGACGGCGTGCTCGAGCTCGCGCACGTTGCCGGGCCAGGAGTAGGCTTCGAGAGCCTTCGCGGCGGCGGGGGAGAACTTCGCGGCCGGGGAGCCCGCGCGCACGCGCGCCTTCTTAAGGAAAGCCTCGGCCAGAGGCATCACGTCCTCCACGCGCTCGCGCAGGGGCGGGATCTCGATCGGGAAGACCTTCAGGCGGTAGTACAGGTCGTCGCGGAACTTGCCGTCGGCGACGTGCTTCTTCAGGTCGCGGTTGGTCGCGGCGACGACGCGCGCGGAGACCTTGACCGGGTGGTTGTCGCCGACGCGGCGGATCTCGCCCTCCTGGAGCGCGCGCAGGAGCTTGACCTGCAGGCCCGGCGTCGTCTCCGAGATCTCGTCGAGGAAGAGCGTGCCGCCCGAGGCCTCCTCGAAGAGGCCGCGCTTGTTGCGGTCGGCGCCGGTGAAGGAGCCCTTCACGTGGCCGAAGAGCTCGCTCTCGAGCAGGCCCTCCGGGAGCGCGCCGCAGTTGAGCGCGACGAACGAGCCGTCGCGCCGCGCCGAGTTCTCGTGGATCGCGCGCGCGACGAGCTCCTTGCCGGTGCCCGACTCGCCGGTGATCAGCACGGTCGCGTCGGTGCCGGCGACCTTCGTGATCAGGTCCAGGACCTTGCGCATCGCGCCGCTCGTGCTGACGATCTTCGAGAAGCCGCGGCCCTCGCGGACCTCGGCGCGCAGGCGGCGGACCTCGCCGACGAGGTCGCGATGCTCGATCGACTTGCGCAGGGACAGCACCAGTTCCTCGGGCTCGACGGGCTTGGTCAGGTAGTCGAAGGCCCCGGCCTTCATCGCGGCGACCGCGGTGTCGATCGAGCCGTGGCCGGTGATGACGAGCACGCCGGTCTCCGGCTGGCTGGCCTTGACGGCCGCGATCACCTGCAGGCCGTCGCCGGCGCCGAGGCGCAGGTCGGTGATGACCGCGTCGAAGATCTCCTTCTCGACGCGCGCGACGGCCGCGGGCGCGGACTTCTCGGCGTCGACGCGGTAGCCGCGGCGCTTGAGCTCCAGCGCGAGCATCGCCGACTGCGAGGAATCGTCCTCGACCAGCAGAATGCGCTTCTCGTCCATGGTCAACCCCTCTGCGCCGTCGGCAGGAGGACCGTGAACGCGGTCCCCTGCCCGCGCGCGCCGTCGAGCTCGATGCGTCCGCCGTGCGCGCGCACGATGCGGTCGGCGATCGCCAGGCCCAGGCCCGTGCCGTGGCTCTTCGTCGTCTTGAACGGCTGGAACAGGTCGTCGCGGATCGAGGCCGGGATCCCGGGGCCGTCGTCCTCGACGCGCAGGAACGCGAACCCGTCGCGCAGCCCCGTCGCGACGCGCACCGCGCCGCGGCCCTCGACGGCCTGCGCGGCGTTCAGCGCGATGTTCCAGGCGACCTGGCGGATCTGGTCGGCGTCGAAGCGGAACGGCGCGAGCGCCGCGTCGAGCGCGAGCTCGAGGCGCAGTCCGGCCGCGCCGTCGCCGGAGACGATGCGCGCGACGTCGGAGACCAGCGCGTTCAGGTCGGTGCGCTCGAGCCTCAGCGGGCGCGGGCGCGCGTAGGACAGGAAGTTCGTCAGCGTCTCGTTGAGGCGCCGGCTCTCGTCGCGCAGGATCTTGAGCACCAGCTCGCGGTCCTCGGGGGCCAGCTCGCCGGCCTCGATCTGGCGCGCGGCCATCACGATCGAGCCGAGCGGGTTGCGGATCTCGTGCGCGACGACGGCGGCCATCTGCCCGAGCTGGGCGAGCGCCTCGCTCTGCGCGACGCGCTCCTGCAGGCGCCTCAGCTCGCCGACGTCCATCGCGTTCGACACGTAGCCGACGATCGCGCCGACCTCGTCGCGGACCGCGGTGATCGTCAGGATGACCGGGATCTCGCGTCCGTCCTTCGCGCGGTTGACGAGCTCGCCGCGCCAGTAGCCGACGCGGGGGTCGAGGATCTGCGACCACATCTCCCGGTAGACGTCCGGCGTCGTGTAGCGCGAGCGCAGCAGGCGCGGGTTCTGGCCGATCGCCTCCTCGCGCGTCCAGCCGTAGTGGCGGCAGAAGGCCTCGTTGACGTCCAGGATCGTGCCGTCGCGGTCGCAGTAGAACATCACGTCGTTCGAGCGGCGGAACGCCTGGTACAGCGTCAGGGCGACCTCGTGCTCCGACGGCGGTCGATCCGTCTTCTTGGGAATGGCCATAACGTTGCTATGATATTTGCGCCGAAACCACCATCCGGCGCGGACGCCGACATTGTAGCGTTTCGCGTTCCGGGAGCGCCAACGACATGAAACAACATCTGGGCCTTCGCGTCGAGCAGAGGCTGGCCATCTTGGGCCGCCTGAGGATGGCCGATTGGATCGAGATGCCGGAACGGGAGTTCGCCACCCAGGTCGAGAAGGTCGAGAAGGACCCGCTGTTCCGCAAGCTCTACTTCGGCGCGCCGGGACTTCCTTCGGCGATCCGCCGCCGGCGCTGGCCCGGGGGGAAGCTCTCGTCGAGCTTCTACGACGTCGACGAGGGTCGCGTGTCCGGCGGCCAGCGCGTGGACGTCGAGGGCAGCCTCGACGCGCACGAGGACGTCCTGCCGCTGATCCGCAAGATGGGGCGGCCCGCCTTCGAGCGCTACTTCCTGCTGGCCGAGGAAGCCGTCCCCCTACCCGAGATCGCCAAGCGCACCGGCCTGACCGAGGCGGAGATCGCGCGCATCCACGACCTCCTGCTCGAGATCGGCGCGCAGGCCGAGTTCGCCGGCGCCCCGAAGGTCGCCGTCGCGGCCCCGGGCTCGACCTGCCTGGCGCGCCTGACGCTGGAGGGCGGCAAGACCGGCTTCGAGTTCATCGCGCCGTACTGGGCGCGCGGCCTCTACCAGGTCCGCTACGACGACCTCGAGTCCTGGAAGCACTCCGGCCAGCTCGACGGCGACGAGCGCCGCCGCCTGCGCCATCTCCTCAAGCGCCTGGAGACCCTGAACCTGCGGCAGAGCACGATCTTCCGGATCCTGGAGTCGCTGAGCCTGATCCAGGCCGACTTCCTGCGCACGCGCCGCAACGAGGACGTGCGGCCGGTCAGCCTGCGCCTGCTCGCGCGGCGGCTCCAGCTGGCGCCGAGCACCGTCAGCCGCGCGCTCGCGCGCCGGACCGTGCGCCTGCCCTGGGGGCCGGAGGTGCCGATGATCTCCCTGGTGCCGGGACAGCGCCACGTGCTCAAGGACATCCTCGGGCAGTGGATCGCGGCCTCCCCGGCGCAGACCGACGCCGCGCTTGCGCGGCGCCTGAAGACCGAGCGCGGCATCGACGTGTCGCGCCGCACCGTCAACGCCGTGCGCCACGCGCTGCGGGAGAGCGCGCGGGAGTAGCGCGGTGCCCGCGCGCGCGGCGTCGGCCCGCGACGTGATGCGCCCGGTCGGCTTCGTCCTGCGCGAGGGCGACGACGCCTGGGACGCGGCCAAGCGCCTGTTCGAGAGCGGGCAGACCGGCGCGCCGGTCCTCGACGAGGGCGGCCGCCTGACCGGCGTCGTCTCGCAGTCCGACGTCGCCGCCTACCTGCGCGAGCTCTCGCGCTCGGCCCCGGACTTCTACGCGGAGCCCGACCGCGACCCGATCCCGGCGCGCCCGGCCGCGGCCGTCGGCGAGCTGATGTCGCGCGTGCTGGTCCAGGTCCCCGAGGACATGCCGCTGGCCGAGGTCGAGCGCCACATGCTGCGCCGCCGCGTCCAGCGCGTGCTCGTCGTGCGCGACGGCGCGCTCCTCGGCGTCATCACCGCGATCGACCTGCTGAACGCGCGCTGACGCGCGCTAGAACAGCTCGCCCTGCGGGTGCGGGACGGCCTCGACCAGGGACGGGTCGTCGGCGCCGCTCTCCACGCGCGCGGAGACGCGGACGCTCTCGAGGAGCTCGGACGGGTACGGGCGCAGGAGCTCGGCCAGGCGCGCCGGCGGCGCCGCCGGGTCGAGCCATTCGGCCTCCTCGTGCGGAGCCAGCAGGGCCGGCATCCGGTCGTGGATCCCCGCGACGAGGGAGTTCGGCGCGACGGTCAGGATCGCGAAGCATCCCGGCTCCCAGAGGCCGGCGAAAGCGAAGAGGGCGGCGTCCCGGCGGCGGAAGAGGCGCGGGGCCTTGTCGGCGCCGCGGCGCGGGCGCTCGAACCAGGCGGTCGCGGGGACCAGCGCCCGGCGGCGGCGGAAGGCCTCGCGGAAGTACGGCTTGTCGGCGGCGGTCTCGGCGCGGGCGTTGAGCGCGGGCTCGGCTCCCTCGGCCCAGGCGGGCTTCAAGCCGAAGCGGAGCAGGCTCATGCGCCGGGCCGGCGCGGCGATCACGACGGGCGCGGCGCGCCCGCCCGACAGGTTCCAGCGCGGCTCGGCGCCCGGGGCGGCGGCGGCGCCGAAGCGCTCGGACAGCGCCTTCGCGTCCGCGCCCTGCGCGTAGCGGCTGCACATGGGGGGCATTGTATCCGATGCGCGGGGGGAACTGCTAGAATGCGCACGACATGGGCGCGACTCCGACCTTGGCGCGGCGCGCGAGCGGCGTGCTCCTGCACCCGACCTCGCTGGCCGGCCCGCGCGGCGGCGACCTCGGCCCGGCCGCGCGGGAGTTCGTCGACTTCCTCGCCGACTGCGGGCAGTCCTGGTGGCAGGTCCTGCCCGTCTGCCCGCCGGACCACGGCGGCTCGCCGTACAACTCCGCGTCGGCCTTCGCCGGCAGCCCCGCGCTGATCAGCCTCGACGCGCTGGCGGGCGAAGGCCTGCTCAAGCGCGCCGAGCTCGGCCAGCCGAAGGAGCGCGCCCTGCGCGCGGCCTTCGCGCAGTTCTCGCGCCGCGCCGCGCGCGAGGAGCGCGAGGACCTGGAGTCCTTCCGCGTGCGCGAGGCGGCGTGGCTGGTCGACCACGCGCTGTTCACGGCGCTCAAGGAGGCGCAGGGCCGGCGCTCGTGGCTCGACTGGGACGAGCCCCTGCGCCGGCGCGACCCCGACGCGCTGTCGGCGGCCGCCGGACTGCTCGCCGAGGAACTGCGCTACCGCGAGTTCGAGCAGTGGCTGTTTTCGCGGCAGTGGCGGGCGGTGCGCCGCCACGCGGCCGCGCGCGGCGTGGGGCTCATCGGCGACGCGCCGATCTACGTCAGCCACGACAGCGCCGACTGCTGGGCGCACCAGGACCTGTTCTTCCTCGACGGCTCCGGGCGCCCGACCGTCGTCGCCGGGGTCCCGCCCGACTATTTCTCGAAGACCGGCCAGCTCTGGGGCAACCCGCTCTACCGCTGGGACCGGCACGCGGACACCGGCTTCGCCTGGTGGGTCGCGCGCCTGAAGGCCTGCGCGGAGCGCTTCGACGCGGTGCGCCTCGACCACTTCATCGGCTTCCGCAACTACTGGGAGGTCCGCGCCGACGCGCGCGACGCCGTCGACGGGCGCTGGGTCCGCGCCCCGGGCGACGAGCTCTTCGAGACCGTGCGCCGCGAGGTCCCGCGGCTCGAGATCGTCGCCGAGGACCTGGGCTCGATCACGCCGGAGGTCGTCGCCCTGCGCGACAAGTTCTCCTTCCCGGGCATGAAGATCGCGCAGTTCTCGTTCGGCGGCGGCGAGAAGGACTGGCCCGCGCGCTGGCCGGAGAACTGCGTCGGCTACACCGGCACGCACGACAACGACACCGCGCGCGGCTGGTTCGAGGACGACGGGACCGCCGCCGCCCAGCGCACCCCCGAGGCCGCGCGCCGCGAGCGCGAGGACTTCCTGCGCGCCGCCGGCGGGGCGCCC
>JAGWRY010000230.1 GCA_028869495.1 Elusimicrobiota bacterium
ATGGCGCGGGCGGCGCCGGCCGGGTCGTCCGGCGCGGCGCTCGGGACCGTGCGCCTGCCCTCGGCCGACGCGTACCTGCCGCCGCGCGACCTGCGCGAGGAGCTCCAGCGCTCCCTGCGCGAGCCGCGCCCGGCCTCGCGCGACGGCGACATCAAGGAGTACTTCAAGCGCCTGTCGCGCTGACGCGCGGTGGCGCCGCGCGCGCGCAAGACCTATAATCTGGGGACCATGTCCTTCCAAGGGAAGATCGAGGCGAGCTGTCCGTCCTGCGAGGAGGCCTTCGAGACGCCGGTCTGGAGCTTCGTGCACGGCGAGGGCGACCCCGCCCTGCGCGAGCAGATCAAGGCGCGCGAGTGCAACCTCCTGCTCTGCCCGCGCTGCGGGGCGGCGTTCATGCCCGAGACGGCCTGGGTCTACTACGAGCCCGGCGCCGAGATCCTGGCCTTCGTCTTCCCCGAGTCCTGGAGCGGCGACGAGGCGCGCTGGCGCGAGAAGATGGAGGCCGACGTCGCGCAGATGCGCGAGGCGCTGGGCGCGCGCCTGCCGGTCGACCTGGAGCCCGAGGTCTATTTCGGCCAGGAGGGGCTCGGCGCGCTCCTCGAGAGCGAGGACTGGCGCGTCGACGAGCGCGACGTGATGGCGCACTACGCGAAGGAACTGGGGCTCCAGGTCTTCAAGGCGAGCCCGCGCTGGGCGCGGGCCAGCGGCGCGCCGGCGGAGCTCCCGTACCAGGGCCGCGGCCAGCCGACGCGCGAGGCTCTGATCGCGGGGCTCAAGGCGCTCGTCGCCGCCAACGACCGCCTGACCGCCTGGTCCGACTTCCTGGCCAAGCTCGAGAAGGACCGCGGCGCGGGCGTGCCTCCGGCCGCGGCCGCGCGGTGAGCGCGAAGCCCGGGACCGTCGCCCTGCCGGTGGCGACCGCGCGCTTCGTCCGGCCCTTGGCCGCCGAGGCGCGGCGCCGGGGCCTGCCGTTCTACGCGGTCGGCGGGCCGGTGCGCGACTGGCTGCTCCGCCGCGAGACCTTCGACCTGGACTTCTCGGTCGTCGGCGACCCGGACCCGCTCGCGGAGCTCTGCGCGCGCCGCATCGGCGGGCGCTCGGAGCCGTTCGGGCGCTTCGGCACGCGCCGCGTGATCGGGCGCGGGCGCTTCCGCGTGGACTTCGCGACGACGCGCGCCGAGACCTATCCGGAGCCCGCGGCCCTGCCCGAGGTGACCGCGGTGCGCGTGCCGATCGAGGCCGACCTGTTCCGCCGCGACTTCACGATCAACGCGATGGCCGCGCGCCTCGATGACGAGTCCCGCGCCGTCGTCGACCCGTACGGCGGCCGGCGCGACCTGAAGGACCGGACCCTGCGCGTCCTGCACCCGGCCAGCTTCCGCGACGACCCGACGCGGGTGTTCCGCGCGGCGCGCTTCCTCGGCCGCCTGAGCGGGCGCCCCGCCGCCGGGATGATGGACGAGGCCAAGGAGGCTCTCGCCGCCGGCCACGCCGCGCGCCTGTCGCGCCACCGCCTGCTCCACGAGCTGATCTGCCTTTTGGGCGAGGACGACCCGCGCCCCGCCTTCGCCCTGCTGGACGGCTGGGGCTACCTGGACCTGCTCTTCCCGGGCCTGCCGCATCGCGCGCCGCTGCCGAAGGGTCTGGAGCCGCGCCTGGCCGCTCTGGCCCTGGCGCTCGGCCGCGACCGCGGCCGCGCCTTCGCCGAGTCCTTCCCGTTCGAGCATCACCTGCGCGTCCTTCTCAAGGAGACCCTCGAGCTGGCCGCCTCGGACAAGGCCCCGCGCGCGGACCTGCCGCCCGAGGTCGCCGCCGCGGTGCGCCGCGCCTTCCCGAAGCTCCCGCCGGCGGCCTTGAAGCCGCGCTTCCTGCGCGGCGCCGACCTGATCGCGCAGGGCCTCAAGCCCGGTCCCGGCTTCCACGAGATCCTGGACGAGGCCGCCCGCCTCCAGCGCGCGGGGACGCTCAAGACCCGCGCGGCCGCCCTGGCCTGGCTGAAGACGCGCTGACGGCGCGTCCGCGCGCCGCCGGGTCGACAGAGGGCTCCGGGTTTGATAAAATGTCCGCCCGTTCCCGCCGCGATTGGAAAAACCGATGACCGACCCGAAAGCCGTCTCTCCGTTCTACGACCGAGGCAGCGACCTGCGCGGCTGGCTGGCGCTGGCCCGCGACTGGGGCGCGATCGCCGTCGTCGCCTGGCTCTCGGTCCGCGCCGGGTCCTGGGCCGGCTACGTCGCCGCGGTCTGGGCGATCGGCGCCTTCCAGTTCGCGATCGGCGAGTGCCTGCTCCACGAGGCGTCGCACTTCCACCTGTTCCGCACGCGCGCCTGGAACGACCGCTTCCAGGCCCTCTACGCCCTGCCTTTCTGCATGAGCATGGCGCAATACCGCGACGAGCACCTCGCCCACCACCGCCACGCGGGCACGCCGCGCGACGCCCTGCTCGCCGACTACCGCCAGATCGGCCTCTTCGCGCCGAGCGCGAGCATGAGCTGGCTGTGGCTGATCAAGCCCGTGACCGGCTACGCCGGCTGGTTCTTCCTGACCAAGCTGTCGCTGTTCCCGGCCCGCTGCGGGGCCAAGATCGTCTCGTTCTGGGCGGTCGTCGCGGCGGCCGCCTTCGCGCTGGGCCGCACGCGCGGCCTGGAGCTCGTCGCGCTGTACTGGCTGGTGCCGCTGTTCTACAGCCACGCCGCGTTCCTGTACTGGTCCGAGGTCCAGGACCACTTCCGCACCCGCTCCGGGACCCGCACCGTGCTGAGCCCCGTGACCAACTGGCTGTTCCACAACAACGGCTACCACGCCGTCCACCACGCGCGCGCCGCCGTCCCGTTCTACCGCCTGCGCGAGGCCCACGCCGAGTACGTCGCCGGCCCCGGCGCCGACGCGCTCCGGGACCTGTCGTCCGGCTTTCTCGGCACCTACCGCCAGCTGCGCGACTTCGCGCCCTCTCCCGCCCCCGAGCCCGTCCTGAACTAGCCGCCGCCTTTTAACAAAGGGGTCAGGCACCTTTGTTAATTTGCGTGTGGAAAACCCGTCGGCAAAAGGCTAGAATCGTCGACGGAATGAAGCGCCCGGACGTCGTCTTTTCGGGCATGCGGCCGACCGGCCGCCTGCACATCGGCCACTGGTGGGGAGCCCTGAAGAACTGGGTCGCCCTGCAGGAGAGCCATCCCTGCTATTTCTCGGTGGTCGACTGGCACATGCTGACCACCGGCTACGGCGACACGTCGAAGCTCCAGGAGAACGTGCGCGAGATGGTGCTGGACTGGCTCGCGGCGGGCGTCGACCCGAAGAAGTGCGTGATCTTCAAGCAGTCCGACGTGCCCGAGCACGCGGAGCTGGCGCTTCTGCTCGCGATGGTGACGCCGCTCTCCCTCGTCGAGAACAACCCGACCTGGAAGGAGCAGCTCCAGGAATTGTCGAAGACGAAGATGTCGAAAGCCATTGAAGAGGCTGAAGGCAACGTGCAACTCGCTGCGGAGCTTACCTCGTTGAAGCAAATGAGGGGCGAGCAGTACGAGATCCGCACCTACGGCTTCCTCGGCTATCCGGTCCTCCAGGCCGCCGATATCCTGCTCTACCACGGCACGAAGGTGCCGGTCGGCCAGGACCAGCTGCCGCACCTGGAGCTCTCGCGCGAGATCGCGCGCCGCTTCAACAACGCCTTCGGCGAGGTCTTCGCCGAGCCGCAGTCCCTGCTGACGCCGACGCCGAAGGTGCCGGGGCTCGACGCGCGCAAGATGTCGAAGTCCTACGGCAACGCGGTCGACATCTACGAGACGGCCGACTCGCTGAAGAAGAAGGTCATGTCGGCCTACACGGACCCGACGCGCCGGAAGGCGACCGATCCGGGGCATCCGGAGCCCTGCCCGGAGAATCCTCCGGGCTGTTCGATCTACGCCTATGAGAAGCTCTACGCCGACGCCGCGTTCGTCGAGCGGCGCGGCCGCGAGTGCCGCGCCGGCCAGGTGGGCTGCGTGGCGTGCAAGAAGGATCTCCTGGGCTACATGGAGCCGGCCTTCGCCGACTTCCGCAAGCGGCGCGAGTCCTACAAGGCGTCCGACGTGGACTCGATCCTGGCCGCGGGGGCCGAGAAGGCGCGCGCGACCGCGCGCGCGACCATGGACGAGGTGCGCCGGGCGATGAGGCTGAAATGAGCGCGGCCGAGAAGCCGTACCAGGTGACGCTGGAGCTCTTCGAGGGCCCGCTCGACCTGCTGCTGTTCCTGGTCAAGAAGGACGATCTCGACATCCACAACATCCCGATCGCGCACATCACGCGCGAGTATCTGGCCTACCTCGAGCTGATGAAGGACCTGAACCTCGAGGTCGCCGGCGAGTTCCTGGTGATGGCCTCGACGCTGATGGCCTACAAGGCGCGCTCGCTGCTGCCCAGCCAGGAGACGGCCGAGGGCGACGAGGGGCCGGACCCGACGTCCGAGCTCGCGCAGAAGCTCCTCGAGTACCAGAAGTTCAAGGAGGCCTCGAAGTTCCTCGCGGGCCGCGCCGACGAGATGGCGGGCGTCTTCTTCCGCGGCGCGCCGCACTTCGAGGAGTCCGAGAAGTCGCCGAACGTCTCGCTGTTCCAGCTGATGGACCAGCTGCGCGAGATCCTCGAGAACGCCGAGGACGACTCGCGCCAGGTCGCCGGCGAGGAGTTCCCGATCGAGACGAAGATGGAGAAGATCCTCTTCCTCCTGTCGGGCAAGCCGGCGATCACGTGGGAGGAGCTCTTCGCCGACGAGCGCAAGCGGCGCGGCATCATCGCCTGCTTCCTCGCGATGCTGGAGCTGACGAAGCTGCAGAAGATCTTCATCCGCCAGGACGCGAACTTCGGACCGATCCGCATCTTCAAGAAGGAGGCCAGCGCCGATGACGCCGAGACCGTCGCCGGAGACGCCGGAGAACCCGGACCAGCCGGAGACCCTGGAAGCGCCGGAGAGCCGGGCGAACCCGGAAGCCCCGGAGAGCCCGGAGACGGCGGAAGCGCCGGCGCCTGAGGGCGCGGTCGAGGCCGCGCCGGAGGAGGCCGGGACCGCGACGGCCGTCGCCGAGCCGCGCGCGCCGACGCCGGCGACCGACCCGGCGCTCCTGCGCCGCGCGCTGGAGGGCCTGCTCTTCATCACCGACCGCCCGCTGTCGGCGGCGGAGCTCGCCAAGCTCGTCGGCATGCGCGACCAGGACCGCATCGTCGGCGCCGTCGAGGAGATCCGCCGCGACCTGGAGGCCGCGAACTTCGGCTACCGCCTGATCGCCGTCGCCGAGGGCTGGCAGATGGCGACGCGGCCGGACCTCGCCGCGTACGTGCGGCGGCTCTTCGCAGACCGCGCGACGATGCGTCTGTCGACGGCCGCGCAGGAGACGCTGTCGATCATCGCCTACAAGCAGCCGCTGACCCGCGCCGAGATCGAGGAGATCCGCGGCGTCGAGGTGATCGCCGCGCTCGAGACCCTGCTCGAGAAGCGCCTGGTCAAGGTCGTCGGCCGGCGCGAGACCGTCGGCCGCCCGCTGATGTACGGCACGACGACGGAGTTCCTGCGCCACTTCGGCCTGCGCAGCCTGGAGGACATGCCGCCGATCGACAGCTTCGCCCCGGCCGACTCCCTGCCGCCGTCGGCGGTCCCGGCCGACGAGGGCGCGGCCCCCGCGCCCGAGGTCCCCGCCGCCGAACTCGCCGCGCAGACCGAGGAGGCCGCGGTCGCCGAGGCCCTGTCCGCGCATCCGGGCGACGCCGCGTCGCCCGTCCCGGCCGAGGAGCCTCCCGCGCCGACCGGCGCGGACACCGAGGGGATCGTGGCCGAGGCGCTGTCCGAGCACCCCGCGCAGGCGGAGCCCGCCGAGCCCGACGCGAAGGGCGAAGACGAGGACCCGCTCTGGCCTAAGTGAAGATCCTCTTCGTCGCGAGCGAGGCGGTCCCCTTCTGCAAGACCGGGGGGCTGGCCGACGTGGTCGGAGCGCTCGCGCAGAAGCTGGGGGCCGCCGGTCACGACGTCTGCCTGTTCCTGCCGAAGTACCGCGCCGTGCGCGCGCCGCAGCTGGAGGAGGGCCGCGCGCTCCCGCTGCGCGTCCCGCTCGGCGGCGGGAGCGTCGAGGTCGGCCTGCGCTTCCTGCACCGCCGCGACGTCACCGTCTACTTCGTCGACTACCCGCTGTTCTTCGACCGCGACGGCCTCTACGGCTCCGGCGGCAAAGACCACGAGGACAACGACCGCCGCTTCGCGCTGTTCTGTCTGGCCGCGCTCGAAGGCGCGAAGGCCGTCGGCTTCAAGCCCGACGTCGTCCACGCGCACGACTGGCAGGCGGGCCTCGTCTGCGCGCACCTGAAGCGCCGCTACGCCGACGACCCGCACTTCGCCGGGACGCGCTCGGTCTTCACCGTGCACAACATGGCCTACCAGGGGAACTTCCCGCGCGCCGCGCTGGAGACGGCCGGGCTCGACCCGCGCGACTGGACCCCGCAGGGCCTCGAGTACTACGGCCAGGTCAGCTACCTGAAGGCCGGCCTCGCCTTCGCCGACCGCCTGACGACCGTCAGCCCGACCTACGCGCGCGAGATCCGCAGCCCCGAGCACGGCTTCGGCTTCGAGGGCCTGCTCCGAAGCCGCGCCGGGGCCTTGAGCGGGATCCTGAACGGGCTGGACGTCGACGCCTGGGACCCGTCGCGCGACGCGTCCCTGCCGCGCCGCTATGGCCCCGCGGACGCGGCCGCCGGCAAGGCCGCCTGCCGCGACGCCCTGCGCGCGCAGTGCGGGCTCGAGCCGCGCGCGGACCTCGCGCTGCTGGGGATCGTCTCGCGCCTCGACTACCAGAAGGGGCTCGACCTCGCGCTCCCCGCCGTCGAGGCGCGCCTCGACCGCGCCCAGCTCGTCGCGCTCGGCACCGGCGACCCGGCGCTGACCGAGGCCCTGGCCGCGCTCGAGCGCCGCCACCCGGGCCGCGTCCACTTCCACCGCCAGTTCGACGAGCCCTTCGCGCACCGCGTCTACGCGGCCAGCGACCTGTTCCTGATGCCGTCGCGCTTCGAGCCCTGCGGCCTCGGCCAGCTGATCGCGATGCGCTACGGGGCCCTGCCGGTCGCCGCCCGCACCGGCGGCCTCGTCGACACCGTGGCCGAGGAGGCGTCCGGGAGCCTGCCGGCCAACGGCTTCCTGTGCGCGCCGGGCGACGCGGCGGACTTCGGCCGCGCGCTCGACCGCGCGCTCGCCGCCCGCGCGGGCGGCGGCTGG
>JAGWRY010000022.1 GCA_028869495.1 Elusimicrobiota bacterium
CGAGCTCGGACTCGATGCCCATGTCGCCGCCGTGCATCTGCACGATCTCGCGCGAGATCTTCAGGCCGAGGCCGAAGCCCGCCTTGCGCATGTTCTGCGCCTCCTTCGTCTGGAAGAAGCGCTCCCAGACGCGGGGCAGGTCTTCCTTCGAGATGCCGATGCCGGTGTCGCGCACGCCGACGATCGCCCAGCCCGGCTCGACCTTGACCTCGATCGTGACCGAGCCGCCCTCCTTCGTGTACTGGATCGCGTTCGTGCTCAGGTTCTGGATCACCTGGCCGATCCGGTTCGGATCCCCCTTCAGCGGCGGGATCGACGGCGGCAGGGCCGTCCCGAAGCGGATCTGCTTGCGCGAGGCGACGACGTCGACGCGCGACTTCACCTCGGAGACCACAGACGCGAGGTCGAGGTCGCCGATCTCGACGCGCAGCTTGCCCGACTCGATCGCGGCCAGGTCGACGAGGTCGCTGACCAGGAGGTTCAGGGTCTTCGCCGCGTTGTGGATGTGGCTCGCGCACTTCAGCTCGTCGGGCCTCTCCTTCAGGCGCATGCCGAGCACCTCGGAGTAGCCGAGGATCGCGGTCAGCGGGTTCTTCACGTCGTGCGCGACGGTCGCGAAGAACTTGGTCTGGAAGCCGTTGACCTGCGCGAGCTTGCGCGCGGACTCCTGGACCTCCTTGAGCAGGCGCACGTTCTCGAGCTTCAGGAAGCGCGCGTCGAGCGCGCGCTTGATCGACAGCACGAGGCGCGACGCGTCGATCGGCTTGAGGACCGCGTCGTCGAGGCCGAGCTCGACCGCGCGGCTGACGCCCTTCAGCGCGTCCTGGACCGGGAACTGGTCGACCATCAGGATGATGCGCAGATCCTTGTCCTTCTCGCGCATCTTCAGCGCGAGGTTCGCGCCGGCCAGCTTCGTCGTCTCGAGCGCCGAGCCCCCGATCGCGGCCAGCGCGAACGGCTTGCGGCCGGCGAGCTGCAGGGCCTCCTCGCCGTTGACGGTCGTGACGACCTCGTAGCCGAGCGAGATCAGCGCCTCGGACAGGCGCGACAGCGTCGGCACGTCGTTGTCGACGAGGAGCAGGCGCTCCTTCTCGCGCGGCGCCGCCTTCGCCGCCCCCGACGCGTCGCTGAGGATCTCCGCGACGCGCACCGCGTGCTCGCGCGGCAGGAGCGCCGGCTGGCCGTTCGTGACCGCCAGCGACGCCGCGCGCATCGGGTCCAGCGTCGAGAGCTGGTAGCAGGCGGCGTTGGGCAGGACCTGGCGCAGGCGCGCGTCGAGCTGGGCGGCCTCGCCGCCGGTGCCGGAGAACTTGACGACCGCGACGTGGCCGAGCAGGGCGGGCGCCTCCGGCTCCTCCTCCGCGCCGCCGGCCAGGCGGCCCCAGAAGCCGCCGGACTTCGGCGGCTTCGACTTCGTGCGCGCCTCCGACGCGCGCACGATCTGCTCGCGCAGCATGTCGCCGAGGCCGACGACGGTGTCCATCTGGAAGAACTGGACGCCGGCCTGGCGCAGAGCGTTCTGGATGCCCTGGGTCAGGAACAAGGTCGGCTCGACGAGGAAGGCGATCGGGACCTCGACCGCGCGCACCTGGTCCAGGAATCCGCGCGGCAGGGGCCAGGACAGGCGGCGCAGGGGCGCGGCGGCCGCCGGCGACAGGGACGGCGCCGCCTCCAGGCCGATCAGCGCGAAGTTCCCGCGCTCCTTCTGCGTCTTCGCGAGCGCCTCGCGCCCTTCCGGCGCGACCCGCGCGAAGTCGACGACGACGGCCGTGAAGGCCTCGGTTCCCAGGCGCACGGCCGCCGAGACGGCGTCCGGCGCGGTCGCCAGCTCGTACTCGCGCCCGATCATCGACGGCGTCATCTCGTTGACGAGCGCCTGGTCGGCGCCGACGAGGAGGACGCGCCCCTTGGGATTCATGCGGGGACGGGCTCCAGGCGGGCGGTGAAGTGGGCGAGGCGCGCCGGAGCCTCGACGACGCGCAGCGGGCGGATCTCCTTCGCGCGCGCGGCGACGTCGGCGACGACCTCGATCAGGAAGTCGACGTGGCTCTGCGTGTACGCGCGGCGCGGGATCGCCAGGCGCACGAGCTCCATCGGCGCGGGCTCGGGCGAGCCGTCGGCGGACCGGCGCCCGAACATCAGGGAGCCGATCTCGACCGAGCGCACGCCGGCCGTCAGGTACAGCTCGCAGGCCAGCGCCACCGCCGGGTAGCCGGACGGCGGGATGTGCGGCAGAAGGCGCTTCGCGTCGAGATAGATCGCGTGGCCGCCCGGAGGCTCGACGATCGGCACGCCCGCCTTCAGCAGGCCCTCGCCGAGATACTCGACCGAGCGGATCCGGTAGCGCAGGTAGTGCTCGTCGAGCGCTTCGTCGAGGCCGACGGCCAGCGCCTCGAGGTCGCGCCCGGCCAGGCCGCCGTAGGTCGGGAAGCCCTCGCCGAGGATCATCTCGTCGCGGCAGGCCTTCGCGAGGACGTCGTCGTTGAGCGCCAGGAAGCCGCCGATGTTGACGAACGCGTCCTTCTTCGAGCTCATCCAGCAGCCGTCGCAGTACGAGAACGTCTCGCGCGCGATGTCGGCGACCGGGCGCGTCGCCTGGCCCGGCTCCCTCAGCTTGACGAGCCAGGAGTTCTCGGCGAAGCGGGCGACGTCGAGGAACAGCGGGATCCCGTAGTGCTTCGAGATCTCGCGCGCGGCGCGCAGGTTGCCGAGCGACGCCGGCTGGCCGCCGAGCGAGTTGTTCGTCAGCGTCATGACGATCATCGCGACCTTCGCGGCGCCGAGCTCGCGGATCCTGGCCTCGAGCGCGCGCAGGTCGACGTCGCCCTTGAACGGCGCCGGGATCCCGAAGGCGAGCGCCTCGGGGACCGGCAGGTCGATCGCCTCGGCGCCGGAGGCCTCGATGTTGGCGCGGGTCGTGTCGAAGTGCGAGTTCGACAGGAACACCTTCCCCGGCCCGCCGCAGGCGCGGAACAGGATGCGTTCGGCCGCGCGGCCCTGGTGCATCGGCAGGACGTGGCGCAGGCCGGTCAGGTCGCGCACCGCCTTCTCGAACCGGAAGAAGCTGCGCGCGCCCGCGTAGGACTCGTCGCCGCGCATCAGCGCCGCCCACTGCTCGGCCGACATCGCCGAGGTCCCGGAGTCGGTCAGCAGGTCGATCAGGACCTTGTCGGCCGAGATCTTGAACAGGTTCCAGCCGGCCTCGCGCAGGAGCCGCTCGCGCTCGGCCCGGGTCGTGAAGCCGAGCGGCTCGACGACCTTGATCTTGAACGGCTCGATGATCGTCTTCCAGGCCCTTTCCATCAGTTCGTCTCCGAGCCCGGATGGTACGCGCACTCGGGACAGCGGCACAGCTTGCGCAGAAGCTCGAACGGGTAGATGCCGGTCGCGTGGCCGTCCGAGAACTTGAAGGTCAGCGCGTAGTTGCCGACGACGTCGGCGCGCGTCGCCGCGAGGGTCTCCGGCACGGCCGCCGGGTCGAGCAGGGCCTCGCCGGTCCACTCGTCGCGGCAGTTCGCGCACGGGCAGGCCCGGCGCAG
>JAGWRY010000231.1 GCA_028869495.1 Elusimicrobiota bacterium
AGCCCGTCCCCCTCCGCGCCCAGGCGCCGCGAATCCGGGACGAAGGCTCCGCGCAGGCGCAGGACCCCGTTCTCCATCCCGCGCAGGCCGAGGAAGCGGCAGCGCCGCTCGACGCGGACGCCGCGCTCGCGCGCGTCGACCAGGAAGACCGTCGGTCCGGCCGGCGCCTGCGCCAGCACCGCGACCCAGCGCGCGACCGGCGCGTTCGCGATCCAGACCTTGCGCCCGGAGATCCGCCAGCCGCCGCGGACGCGCCGCGCCGCCGTCTTCAGCCCTCTCAGGTCCGCGCCCGCGTCCTCCTCGCTGACCGCCAGGGCCGACAGCTCGCCGCGCGCCAGGCGCGGCAGGAGCGCCGCCCTCTGCTCGGCGGTCCCGGCGCGCGAGACCAGCGCGACCCCCGCCAGCGACTGGTGCGTCGTGACCCACATCGAAAGCCCCAGGCTGCGCTCGGCGACGGCCGCGACCGCGCGGTGGTAGTCCGCCGCCGACAGGCCCAGCCCGCCGTGCGCCCGCGGGACGCGCAGGCGGAAGAGGCCGGCTCGTTCGAGCTCCGCGAGCAGACGCGGCGGCACCTTGTCGTCGCGGTCGATCGCGTCGCCGTCGACGCGCGTCAGGACGCGCTCCAGCTTCTTCAGGACGCGGCGGGCGGCGGGGGCGGGAAGGCTCGTCATGCCCTCATTGTAGCCGACCCGGTCCGCCCCGTTCCAGGCCGGGCCCGCCGCCCGGCCTCACGCGCGGCGGATCGCGAAGGACCCGACCGCCGCGGCCAGGCGCTCGCGCAGCGCGGGGTCCGGGAGCCAGGGGCGGGCGCCGGCGTAGTCCTCGCGGGCGCAGCCGAGGGCGCGGAACTCCTGCAGGACCCAGCGCCGGGCGCCCAGGCCCTTGAGGTCGGCGGCCAGGCGCAGGAGCGAGTCGGCCGAGTGGAGGTTCGGGTGCAGGGTGGTGCGGAACTCGTGCTCGACGCCGCCGGCCGCCAGCAGGCGCGCGCTCTCGCGGGCCTTCGCGCCGGCCCCGGGAACGCCGCAGGCGCGGGCGTAGTCGTCGAACGGGGCCTTGACGTCCAGGCCGACCCAGTCGAGCCGGGGCAGGACGGCCCTCAGGCGCTCCGGGTAGGCGCCGCCGGTGTGCAGGCCGGTCGCGAACCCCAGGGCGCGCACGGCGTCCAGGGCGTCGGGCAGGGCGTCCTGCAGGGTCGGTTCGCCGCCGCTGAAGACGACGGCGTCGAGCAGGCCCCGGCGGCGGCGCAGGAAGTCCAGCAGGCGCTCCCAGCCGCCGGGCTCGCCGCCGCCGGCCGGGCGCAGGTGCGGGTTGTGGCAGTAGCCGCAGTCCCAGGGACAGCCCTGGAGGAACACGACGGCCGACAGCCGGCCGGGCAGGTCGCCGGCCGACAGCGGGACCAGACCGCCGACGGCGAGCTCTACGCCTCGGGCCGGCACGGCGTCAGCGGGCCGCAGGCGGACTCGCGGAAGTGCCGGCGCTCGGCGAACTCGCCCTTCTTGCCGATGTTGAACGACGAGACCGGGCGGTGGTAGCCCATGACGCGCGTCCAGATCTCGCAGCGCTGGCGCTCCTCGTCCTTCAGCACGACGCCGTCCTCGCGGTGGCTCATGGTCTCTCCTTTTTATTGTGCGGGGTCAGGCCGCCGCGGCGTCCGCCCCGGCGGACGCCCGCGCGCGGCGCTTCTCGGCGATCAGCTCTTCGTCGCAGCGCGGGCAGAACTCGTGCGCGCCGGACAGGTAGCCGTGCTTCGGGCAGATCGAGAACGTCGGCGTGACCGTGATGTAGGGCAGGCGGAAGCGCGTCAGCGCGCGCCGCACCAGCGCCTTGCAGGCCGCGCCG
>JAGWRY010000023.1 GCA_028869495.1 Elusimicrobiota bacterium
CCGGCGGGATGTGGAGCGAAGGACGGCAAGCCGTCGTTCCGCCGTCCGCCGCCGAGCGACCCAAGCGCGCCTCGACGGCGCGCGCTCCCGCCGGGACCGGGACGGACGGCGTCCCCTTGAACGGAAAACCCCGCCGTCCGCGAGGGACGGCGGGGCTCCGGGACGGCCTTCGCGCGCTTACTCGGCGACGAGCTTGGCGGCGTCGGGCAGGCCGGCGCCCTGGCCCTCGGCCGGGACCCCGGACAGCTTCGTCGACGCCTTGGCGAGCGCGGCGCGCACCTGGTCCGGCGTCGCGCCGGGATGCGTCGCGACGTAGAGGACCGCCAGCCCCGCGACGTGCGGGGTCGCCATCGAGGTGCCCGACATCGTCTCGTAGCCGCCGTTCTTGGACAGCGAGTAGATGTCGACGCCCGGCGCGATCTCCGCGACCTCGGGCCCGCGGCTCGAGAAGTCGGCGAGCCGGTCGCTCTGGTCGCTGGCCGCGACCGCGATCGCCCCCGGATAGGCCGCCGGGTAGCCGACCGAGCCGCCCGAGTTGCCGGCCGCGGCGACGAGGGTCACCCCCGCGTCGTGCATCGCCTTGACCATGTCGGCCAGGGCCTGGTTGCCCTGGTCGGCGCCGAGGCTCATGCTGGCGACCTGCATGTGGTGGTCGACGGCCCACTGCATGCCGGCGATCACGTCGTCGAACGTGCCCGAGCCGTTGGCGTCGAGCACCTTGACGCCGTACAGGTCGGCCTTCGGCGCGACGCCGACGATGCCGATGTCGTTGTCGAGCGCGGCGATGTTGCCGCCGCAGTGCGTGCCGTGGCCGTGGTCGTCGTTGAAGTCCGCGTTCTTGGCGATGACGTTCCAGCCGCCCTTGATGTTGGCGGCCAGGTCCGGGTGCGTCATGTCGAGGCCCGTGTCGATCACCGCGACCTTGACGCCCGCGCCGCGGGTCGTCGCCCAGGCGGCGGGCGCGTCCACGCGCTCGACGCCCCACTGGATCCTCTGGGTTCCGGCGTCCGGCTTCGGCGCGGCCGCGGCGCGCTTCTTCAGGGCCTCGATCGGCGCCAGGATGTCGCGCATCGCGGGCGGGGCGAAGACGGTCCCCGGGCGCTCGACGGCGGCCAGCCAGTTGATCTTCGGGTCCGGGTCGACGCGGGCGACCTCGGACATCGCGGAGAGACGGGACTCGGCGACGCGGACCTGCGTCGAAGGCGTCGCGATGACGACCGCGTGGATCAGCGGCAGCTCGCGCACGATCCGGGCCCCGGTCGAGCGGGCCAGCGCGACGCGCCGGGCGGCTGGAACGGAGGCCGAGAAGACGACGATGCGGCGCGTCATCGCGGCTTGAGACGGCGCGGCGGACAGCAGAAGGCCCAGGGCCAGGAGACCCCAGGCGCGGACGGATCGGACCATTGATACCCCCCTGCGGAGACAAGAGTCGCCGCGACCCCTCGCGGCGCTCGGCTCCTCCCGTATAACATATTTCGGGACCGCAAGTCCTATTTTGCGGATAGGACTTTCGGTCCCGGCGCGGGGCTTACTTCGAGGTCGCGGTGAAGACGCCGTCCCAGTCCGCGGGGGGAGGGGCCGCGCGGAAGGCGGCGGCGCGGGAGGCGTACAGGTCGTAGAGCTTGCCCAAGCCGCGCCCGTCCGCCAGGCCGCGCGCTTCCTTTATGAGGCGCTCGGTCCCGTCCCAGTCCTGCGCGCGGTAGGCGGCGAGCATCCGCTCGTGGGCGGAGGCCAGCGCGCGGAAGGGCTCGCAGGAGGCCTCGTCCGGGCCGCCCAGCAGGGCGAAGATGCGGACCGGCCGGGTCTTGCCCTTCACCTTGATGAGGTCCAGCTCCAGCGCCGCGAACTCCGGCGCCTGCTCGCGCGTGCGCGGGCCGATCACGATCCCGACGCCGTAGGCCTTCGATTGTCCCTCCAGGCGCGAGGCGAGGTTCACGTCGTCGCCGAGCACCGTGTAGTCGACGCGCAGGGTCGAGCCCATGTTGCCGACGACGCAGGAGCCGGTGTTGAGGCCGGTGCCGATGCGGATCTCGGGGAGCGCCCGTCCCTCGGCCGCCGCCTCCGCCTGCCAGGCCGCGTTGAGCTCCGCGAGCTTCGCGTGCATCGCGAGCGCCGCCGCGCAGGCCCGGCGCGCGTGGTCCGGGACGGGGACCGGCGCGTTCCAGAAGGCCATGATGCAGTCGCCCATGTACTTGTCGATCGTCCCGTCGTGGTCGAGCACGATCTGGGTCATCGGGGTCAGGAAGCGGTTGATGAACTCGGTCAGGCCGTGCGGGTCGAACTGCTCCGAGATCGTCGTGAAGCCCCGGACGTCGCAGAAGTGGAAGGTCATCTCGCGCGTCTCGCCGCCCAGCTCGACGGCTCCGGGGTTCTTGGCCAGGCCCTCGACGACCTTCGGCGACAGGTAGCGTCCGAAGGTGTCGGTGATCTTGCGGCGCTCCTTCTCGCTCTTCACGTAGCCGACGGCCGCGAACGACAGGTAGACCGCGGCCAGCGTCGCCACCGGGAAGACGGGGTCGAGCAGGCGATGCCAGACCGTGAACGCGTGCCAGGACAGCCAGAGGGCTCCGGCGGCCATGCCCAGGCCGACCGGCGCCGACCAGGCCGCGCCGACGCGCGTCAGCAGCAGGAGAAGCAGCAGGCCGAGCGCCAGCGTGAACGTCAGCTCGGCGCCGTCGGCCCAGTCGGGGCGGCGCAGGTAGGAGCCGGTCAGGACCTGCTCGAGGATGTTGGCGTGGACGCTGACTCCGGGCGCGGCCGCCTCGAGCGGGGTCGCGCGCAGGTCGATCAGGCCCGCGGCGCTGGTCCCGATCAGGCAGATCGCGCCCTGGAGGGACGGAAGGGGGGCGCTCGAGTCCAGCACGCGCCAGGCCGAGATCGTGCGGCGCGGGTCCTCCGGCGAGTAGTCGACCCAGATGCGGCCGCCGGCGTCGGTCGGGATCACGAACTGCCCGACCTTGATCTTCTCGATGCCGACGTGCGCGCCGTACGACTGCGCGCCGCTGGCGCCGGACGACTTGACCGCGATCTCGGTCGCCCCCTGCGCGACGCGCAGGGCCTCGAGCGACAGCGACGGGAACAGCCTCCCGCCGATGTTCCACAGGAGCGGCGCGCGGCGGATCACGCCGTCGTGCTCCGGCTCGTAGCCGAAGCTGCCCAGGCCGGCGGCCGCGCGGTCGAGGACGGGCAGGTTGTCGGCCGCTCCCTTATAGACGCGCAGGGAGGCGAGCGGGCCGTCGCCGCCGTAGGCGAAGCGCGCCTTCGGTTCGGGCAGGCGGCTCGTCGGCTCGACGCGCGGCGCGAAGCCCATCACGACGCGCGAGGCGGCGATCGCGCGCGCGAAGACTCGGTCGTGGTCGGGCAGGCGGTCCGCGCGGGCCTTCAGCGCGCGCAGGGCGGGCGAGTCCGGCCAGGAGCGCACGACGCGCGCCGGCGACGTGCGGTCCGGCTCCGGGAAGGTCGCGTCGAAGACGATCGTCGAAGCGCCGTCGGCCGTCAGGCGCTCGACCAGGCGCGCGAGCACGGTGCGCGGCCACGGCCACTGGCCGACCTTCGCCAGCGACTCCTCGTCGATGTCGATCACGCGCACCGGCAGGTCCTGGTACGGGCGCGGGCGCAGGTTCAGGAACGCGTCGAAGGCCCGGAACTGAAGCGCCTGGACCCAGCCGGCGTCCGCCGCGCGCAGGACCAGCAGGGCGGCCAGGAGCGCCAGCGGGACGAGCCAGCGGGCGCTGCGGTCGAGGCGGCGGGCGAGGGTCCTGCGCACGGCGGCCATGGTAGAATATCCGACCCTCTATGAGACAGACGCTCCTCCTAGCGGCCGCGCTTTGCCTGCCCGGCGCGGCGCTCGCCCAGGGCTCGGCGAACCTGGACCGGGCCAGCCGCAACCCGACCGCTCCCGCCAAGACCGTCGCCGAGTCCTCCGCGGCCTCCGCCGCGTCGGTCGCCGCGTCGAGCGTCGCGGCCGAGATCCCGTTCTCGGAGATCCTGAACCGCCCCGACGACGTCGGCCTCAACGAGCGCTACGCGCTCCAGCGGATCCGCGCCGGCGACCTGCGCGGCGCGGCGACGACGCTCGAGCGCGTGCTCCTCGTCGACCCGACGCGCTACCGCACGCGGCTCCTCTACGGCGTCGTGCTCGTGCGCCTCGACGACGTCGCCGACGCGGCGCTCGAGCTCGACCGCGTGCTGGCGACGCCCGCCCTGCCGCGCGAGACGCGCGACGAGGCCGAGGCCTACGAGCGCCTCGTCCGCTCGCGCCGGCGCCTGTCGCACTTCGACGCGCGCCTGACCCTCGGCCTCGGCTTCGACGACAACCGCAACGCGGCGCCGAACTCGGGAACGCGCCTGATCCAGGGGACGCCGTTCCAGCTGACGGACGATTCGCGGCGCAAGGCGGACTCGAACCTGCAGTTCGTCGGCTCGCTCGGCGCTAGCCGCCAGGTCTGGGGCGCGACCGGGGACCAGGTCTTCGCGCGCTTCACGTACTACCGCGCCGAGCAGAAGGTCTACGACCTGCTGAACCTGCAGGCCTACTCGCCGAAGGCCGGCGCGGTCCTGCGCACGCGCTGGGCCGACGTGACGCCGTCCCTCTCGTTCGACCACGTCCTGCTCTCGCAGAGTTCGTACCTGCGCAGCCGCAACGCGGACCTGCGCGTCGAGCGCCGCCTGTCCGACCGCTGGAGCGCTTGGTTCGAGTTCGGCCACTCGTACCAGGACTTCCTCGACACGCCGCGCGTGGCCGGCGCGTCGGGCCGCACCGGCGACCAGCTCGACTGGACGCTGGGGACGGCCTGGTCGCCGGACCCGCTCGACCGTCTGACGCTGACCGCCCTGCACCGGCGCAAGTACGCGCAGGACGTCGCGGCCTACGCGTACCGCCGCGAGTCGGTCGGCGCGCAGTGGCTGCGCCTGCTCGGGCGCGGGCGCTTCGCGACGCTCGGCGTCACCGGGCAATTCGACCGCTACGAGATCCCGGACCCGTCCGTGGAGCCCGGCGTCGTGCGCCACGACGACGCGGTCGTCGTCGACCTCCTCTACGGCCAGCCGCTGGACCTGCTCTGGTCGCGCCTGCGCAACCTCGAGGCGTCGGTCGGCTACGAGTACTTCTACGAGGGCTCGACGGTGGTCAACTACGAGTACTCGAACAACAAGGCGACGGCCTTCGTCACCTACAAGTGGGGGATCTGACATGAGAGTCCTGGCCCTTCTCGCCCTTCTTTCCGGCGCGGCGTCCGCGGCGGTCCCGGCGTCTCCGGCGGGCCTGACGGGCATCGGCGTCGCCGCGGCCGTGCGCGGCGCGGTGCGCGCGGTCGCCCCGGGCGCGGCCGTCGGACGCGTGCTGTCGAGCGGCCAGCCGGTCTATCTGAACGATCACGTGACGACCGGCCCGGGCGGCGGCCTCCAGCTCCTGCTCAAGGACCAGACGACGTTCACGCTCGGCCCGAACAGCGACATGGTCCTCGACACCTTCGTCTACGACCCGGCGACCAGCGCCGGCAAGGTCTCGGCGCGCATCGTCAAGGGCGCGTTCCGCTTCGTGACCGGCAAGGTCGCGCGCCGCGACCCCGCGAACATGCAGGTCGCCCTCCCCGTCGGCACGATCGGCATCCGCGGGACGATCGTCGGAGGCGCCGTGTCCTCGGACCGGGCGGACGTCGTCCTGCTCGGGCCCGGCCCCGACAACGACGCGCAGACGCGCCGCGGGGGGATCACCGTCTTCAACGCGCACGGCTCGGTCGACATCGGCGCGGGCGGCTGGGGCACGACGATCCTGGCCGGTTCCGGCCCCGGCGCGCCGTACCGGCTGACCCTGCCCCAGTTGAACGCGATCCTCGGGCCCTTGAACCCGACGCAGGGCGCCTCGACCGGCGGCGGCGGCAAGACCGACCTGACCGCCTCCGCGACGCATACGTCCGGCGAGGGCGCTGCCTCCGGCGGCCTCGTCCTCAGCGGGACGCTCGCCGACCAGAGCGCCTCCCAGCCCGACGCGTCGACCTTCGCGTCCCAGCAGACGGCCGCGAGCTCTCAGTTCGCGGCCTGGGGCGACATCCTGGCGATCCCGAGCGGAACCGGCGGCTACAACGGCTCCGGCAATTGGACCGGCTGCACGTCCTGCTCGACCTCGAACACCCCGGTCTCGGGAACCTTCACCTTCGCGGCGAACGTGAACTTCGGCACGCGCCAGTTCACCTACGTCGGCATCAGCCTATCGGGAGGCATCTCCGACAGCGTCTACAACTACGGATCCCCGGCGATCAGCTACGCGAGCACCGCCCAGGCCGCACCCGGCGCGACGGCCTCCTATACGTTGAACGCGACGGACATCCCGCCTTACCAGGGCGCCGACTTCACGGGCAGCAAGATCATCTTCGGCGGCGGCGGCGACCCGGGCTCGTCGGCGACCCTCCAGCTGAACTACAAGAACACGAACACCGACTCGAAGGCGACCGGGACGACGACGGCGCCGAAGGGTCCGACCGTCATCGCCGGCTAGAACAGGGCCAGGAAGCGGTCCTCGTACTCGGCGAAGAGGCCGTAGTCGCGCAGTTTCTTCCCCAAGGCCTCGCGGGCGGCCGAGCTCTTCGCGGCGTCGTCGAACAGGGCCTCGACCTCGCGGCGGCGGCGGGCGCCCTCGCCGCGGTCCGCCTCGAACAGCCCGCGCCGGTCCAGGTCGCGGACGTGGCCGGGGAACGAGCGCGCGGCCTCGTCGAGCGAGAACTTCATCAGCGCCAGCGGCCAGGCCGCGTCCGGACAGCGGATCACCGCGCGGTCGCTGACGCCGCGCGCGTCGAAGTCGGCCAGCATGCGCTCGGCGACCAGGCGCGGGTCCTCGGAGAGCTGACGCACGCTCAGGCCCTGGTTGCGGAAGTTGTACTCGAGCGCGCGCAGGAGGTCGCGGTAGGCGCCGGACAGCCAGCGCGAGAACTCGGCCGCGTCGTCGCCGAAGCCCTCGAAGCGCTCCCGGAAGGCCTCGGGCGTCAGGATCTTCGGGCGCTCGGAGAGGACGGCACCCTCGCGCAGGCGCGCGCGGCCCGGCGCCTCGTCGATCGGCGAGATCAGGTGGTAGTCGACGCGCGTCGCGCCGAAGGTCGCCAGGCGCCGCGACGGCGCCCGCAGGATCTCGACCGAGGCGAGCAGCTTCGGAATTTTTTCCCCGTCCATCCTTTAATTGTAGCAGGGGCTTCCGCTCCGGTCGAGGGAACAGCGGATGAACCACGAAGACACGAAGGCACGAAGAAAAAAGGAACGGATCGAGGGTTAACGGATAACGAGATGCGTTGTTAACCCCTCATCCGTTCTTCGTGCCTTTGTGTCTTCGTGGTTCCCGCCGTTCCATTAGGCCTAGATAAGGGGTGGGACTTTTGGTAGAATCCTCGACGGAGCCCGTACCCGACGCACGGAGGTCTTCCGACCGATGAAAACGCCGATCCTGGCCGCCGCATTCCTGCTCGCCGCGGCCTCCGCCCCCGTACTCGCCGCGCCCGACGTCTCGTTCGACCAGGGCGTCGACGTCTCCGCCGTCCTCGCGCAGGCGAAGGCCGCCGCGAAGAAGGACGCCAAGCCCGTCAAGGCCTTGATGCGCTACGACTCCGACTGCGCGACGATCAGCTTCGGACCGAACGACAAGACGACGTCCGACCGCGTCTGGCTGCGCAGTCAGGAGTGGGACACGCAGTGCGCGCCGGTCGGCGACCCGCGCCACGGCGGCGGCCAGAACTGCTGGGAGGTCCCCGGCCCGAGCTGGAGCCAGGGCGTGCGCATCACCCTGCAGGGGCGTCCGGCGCTGCTCCCGTGGGAGCGCGACTCGTTCCAGGTCTGCATGAACGGGCCGTGGTCCTACGCCGATCCGATCGAGACGGCCTACGACTACAAGGAAGTCTCCGACTCCGGGAGCGGCGACTTCACGATGGCCGCCGGCGCCCGCACGCCGGAGGCGCCGGACCCGACGGGCGTGCAGGCCGACCTCTCGACCGCGATGACGCTGACCGCCAAGGACAAGTGGTCGTCGTACTACCCGGGCGAGCAGATCGCGCTGAAGCTGACGCTCAAGAAGCACGTGACCTTCTGGCCCGACGCGACGGTCCTGGACAAGACGGTGACCGTCCCGGTCGCCGCGACCTACGCGCTGAACCTGAACGCCTACGCGGCCGAGTTCTCGCAGACGCTCGAGGCCGGCAAGAAGTATTACGTCGAGTACCAGGTCGAGCGCCTCGGCGGCGCCGTCTCGAAGCAGGTCTTCACGCCGGAGCTCAAGACCGCGCAGGTCGCCTATGCGCCGGCGGCCCTGGCCTTCGCGCGCTGACGCCCGGCGCGCCGCACGAGGCCCCGCCGGGCGCGAGCCGCCCGGCGGGGCCTTTGATTTTCGCTTGAGGTTCGTCCGCTATACTGGACGCGATGGCTCGGGGGGAAAATGGGCTCGATTCCGGCCGAGAAGCGCGCGGAGGAGTCGGTCGTCGTCAGCGCCGTCGAGATCGTGCGCCGCGTGCCGCGCGCGGGCGGGACGCGCTGGATCCACTGCCGTTGGACCGAGGAGGGCTGGAAGCCCTGCTTCCACTGCGGGGACCTGGTCGGCGTGACCGAGTTCTCGCGGGGCGGGCTGTTCCCGACGGTCGACGAGATCCGCCGGACCTGCAGCCGCTTCGGACGCTACTGACGCCGGCGGCGGCTCAGTAGAGGACCGAGGCGGGCCGCGCGATGACGAGCACGCGCACCGGGCCGGCGCCGCCGTTGACGGTCACGTAGCCGTCGAGGGCCGCGACCTGCGCCTCGGGGCGCGCGGTCTCGAGGATCACGCTCAGGCCCGGGCCGGCGCGCAGCGCGGAGACCTGCAGGTCCGCGTCGCGGCGGATGCAGGAGCCGTACTGCCCGACGAAGTCGGCGCCGCTGCGCACGTCGCGGACCATGTCGATCATCACGCAGCGCGCGAGCGCGCCCTGCACCGCGCTGACCGACTCGGGGACGACCTCGCCGCGCGTCAGCAGGCGCACCGGCTGGTCGAGCAGTCGCTCCCCGCGGCGCGACAGCGAGGCGGCCAGGTCGCGGTGCAGAGCCGAGCCCGGCGCCGCGTCGCTCTCCAGGACCAGGCCCGTGGGCGGCGGGTTCGCGCCTTCGGGCGCGGTCAGGAAGCCCGGGACGGCCTTCAGCGCGACGCCGCGGCGCGCCGAGACGGCCTTCAGGCACGGCGCGGCGAGCCGCGCGGCCTCGTCGAGCGTCCACGCGCGGAAGGTCGGCTCGTCGAGGACCGCGCACTCGGGGACCCCGGCGAAGACGTCGGCGGGCGCCTGCGCCGCGATCGCGGCGGCGGCCTGCGCGTCGAAGGCGCGCGCGGCGGCGGCGAGGGACTCGGTCTGCGCGCCGGCGGGCGCGGCGAGGAGAAGGGCGGCCAGAGAGGAGAGAAGGATGTTCATGCCCTCACTGTACCCGAACGGCCCATGGCGGCCTTAGGACTATCGTCAATTCGCGAATTTGACCGCGGTCAAGCCCCGGCGCACGGGACCGAAATATGGGATGATGTCCGTCCGATGACCGAGCATAGCGCAGGGAATGGTCGCTCGAGGCGGAGCGAGTAAAGCGACCATGCTCCCGACCCGGGTCTTCAAGCTGCGCAACGGCCTGAAGGCCGTCGTCCAGACCGACCGCGCGGCCCCCCTCGTCGCCGTCTCGCTGACCTACCGCGTCGGCTCGCTCGACGAGGAGCCCGGCCGCGCCGGCTTCGCGCACCTCTTCGAGCACCTGATGTTCCAGGGCACCGCGAACCTGCCCCCGAACGCGATCTCGCGCCTGGTCGAGACCAACGGCGGCGTCGACAACGCGTACACGATGAAGACGAACACGACCTACCACGAGCTCGTGCCGTCGCGCGCGCTCGAGGCGGTCCTGTGGGCCGAGGCCGACCGGATGCGCGGGCTGTCGATCTCGCCGCGCGAGCTCGAGGTCGAGAAGCGCGTCGTCCTCGAGGAGATGGCGCAGAGCTACTCGAACCAGCCCTACCGCCGCGCGACCGACGCCGGGATGAGCGCGCTGGCCTTCGAGCGCTGGGAGCTCGCGCACCCGACGATCGGCGACGAGGCCGACCTGCGCGCGGCGACGCTCGAGGACGTGCGCCGCTTCTACGACCGGCACTACGCGCCCGACAACGCGGTGCTGGCCCTGGTCGGAGACGTCGGCTTCGCCGAGGCCAGGCGCCTGGTCTTGCGCCACTTCGGCGGGGTCCCGCGCCGCCCGCGCCCGCGCCGCCGCGCGCCGGCCGAGCCGCCGCG
>JAGWRY010000232.1 GCA_028869495.1 Elusimicrobiota bacterium
CCGCCGCGGCGGGCGCCCGGCGCGCCTGCGCCCGGCGGGATCCTCGCCCGCGGCGCGCAAGGGCGGGGTCAAGGTGCCGGGCCTGGTGCTCGCGGCGGGTCGCGGGCGGCGCTTCGGCGAGGGCTCCAAGCTCCTGGCCGACGTGGACGGCCGTCCGGTCCTGCGCCACGTGGTCGAGGCGGCGCTGGCCGCGCGTCTGGACCCGGTGGTCGTGGTGCTCGGCGCCGGGGCCGAGGCGGGCCTGCTGGCGATCGAGGGCCTCGACGACCCGCGCCTGCGCGTGGTCTTCAACCCGGCCTGGAAGAGCGGCAAGGCCTCGACCTTCGAGACCGGCCTGCGCGAGGTCCCGGCCGACGCGCCCGGGGTGATCACGCTGCTGGGCGACATGCCGCGGGTCAAGACCTGGCTGATCGAGCGCGTGCTCTCCGAGTTCGAGCTGTCGGGCAAGCTCTGCTTCCCGATCTACGACGGCCCCGAGGGCCCGGTCAAGGGCTGGCCGACCGCCTACCCGCGCGAGCTCTTCGGCGAGATCCGCCGGCTGGTCGGCGACGACACGGCGATGTCCGCCGTCCGCCAGCACTGGTCGGAGGCCGTCAAGATCCCGCTCGACGACGCGTCGACCCAGGCCGACATCGACACGGCGCGGGACCTGGAGCTCCTGAAGGTCAAGGCCGAGGCCGCGCCCGAGCAGGGCCGCCTGCTCTAGGGCGCGGCCGCGCCCCGACGCGCGCAAGCGCCGGCCCCGGAACGGGTCAGCGGATCTTGCGCAGGAACCGGTTCTTGACGTTCTTCTCGACGAAGGTTCCCAATCCTTTCCCGGCGACCGCCAGCGCCTTCATCTTGCTGATGTTCTCGGGGCCGGCGGTCTGGTTGGTGTAGCGGTAGACGGTATGGTCCGTGAAGCGGATCGTCATGCCGTCCTTCTTGAGCTCATACTTCGCGACCTTGGAGTCGCCGCTCAGATTCTTGTAACGCACGAACAGCTTGGGGCGCTTAGGGGTTAGCATGCGACATTATGCGACAAAAGGCCGCGAATTGGAATCGGAACGGCGCGCCCGCCGTGAGGCGGCCGCTCTCTCCAGTGGTTAGGGCAATGGGTGACGAGTTGCGTAGGCGTCGATCAGCCTGCGGATCATCTTCTGATAGGGGGTGTGGTACTTCTGCGCTGCCTTCTTAAAGAAGACAACGCTTGATTTGCTGAGCGTCATGGTCACCTTCACGCTCTCCTCCTTGAAGGCCAGTTCTTCAGGAGGGGGCAAGAAGTCCCTGACAACGCTCAACTCGCCAAGAGGTTCATCCGTGTATTTGATTTTCCTTTTCATAAAGCGCCTTTCCCTTCCGCCAGTATCCTGCTCCAAAGATGCGAATCCGATGTTCTCTGTACGTGAAGCGCACGGTCAGGATTCCATCACCGACTCGGCCGAAACAATAAAACCGTTTTTCCTTCCGACTGTGCTCCAGATCTTCCGCGATGACTCTCTTGGCATCAGCGAATGCATGCTGGGCCGTTTCAAACGATACCCCGTGCTTATTTCGGTTCTCCCGGTCTTTGCCATCGTCCCACTCAAAATGAACCATGTGCTTCTTTAAGTGTACATCACATATGTATAATTAGCCATACTTATATATGGTTTAAAAAACGTCGTTGCGCCGTTCACTATTTGACCGAATTGCCCTAACGCCGCCGCTCAGCCGCCACGGCTATCAAGATCCTCACTCGTTGCGCCCTCTTAAGATTCCTCATGGCCGCGGTCGGCTGCAGCGGTTAGTTGGGTGGTCTTGTCCCGGCCCATCATTTCGGAGAATTTGAATAAACGCGCTTGGAGCCAGTTACCAGTGTCCGTAATTACCCTCCCTGAAGCCCTGGTCGGTGCGGGCTGCGGCGCGGGTGCCGGCCGCCTCCTGCTCGGTCAGTATTCGATCGAGACGACGGTCCAGCCTTCGGGGCCCTCGGGCCCTTCCCACTCCAGAACCTGCCCGGCCTTGAGGCCGAGCAGGGCCTGCATGAAGGGACCGGTCCACGGCACGAACTCCCCGCCTTCCTCGGCCTCGTCCTCGCCGACGATGCGGATGGTGCGCTCGCCGCCGCCCTCGCGGCGCAGGCGGACGCGGGCGCCGAAGCGGACCTCGTCCTTGGGCGCGGCGGCGGGGTCGGCGGGGATCGCGGTCTCCAGGCGCGCGCGGACGTAGCGCAGGTCGCGCTCGAGCTCGCGCTTTTTCTTCCGCCGGGCCGGGTCGGCCTGGGCGCCGGACAGGTCCTGGAGCTCGGCGACGAGGCGCTCCTCGGCCTGCTGGAGCAGGCGCGCGCCGCGCGGGGTCACGTAGTTGGGGTGGGGGGAGACGGGACGCTCGGGCGGGTCCTCGTCGGGGCCGCCGGCGTCCTCCTTGACGAAGGCGCGGCTCACGGCTAGGCGCGCGCGGCGATCTTCGCGCAGGCCTCGTCGACGCTCAGCGCGGACTCGTCGCCGGTGGAGAGCGACTTCACCTGCACGACGCCGCGCTCCGCCTCGTCGGGGCCGATCACGAGGGCGTAGTGCGCCTTCTTCTGGTCCGCGTACTTGAACTGCTGCTTGAGCTTGGCGGCGCCCGGGAAGACGTCGACCGACAGGCCCTTCGCGCGCAGGGCGGCGGCGACCTCCAGCGAGCGCGCGCGCAGCTCGTCGGAGAAGACGGTGACGACCGCGTCGGGCGCGCCGTCGGCGGTCCCGCGGCCCTTCTCCTCCAGGATCAGCATCAGGCGCTCGAAGCCGATCGAGCCGCCGCAGGCCGGCACGGGCTGTCCGCCGAAGGCGGCCGTCAGCTTGTCGTAGCGCCCGCCGCCGCCGAGCGAGCCGGACAGCGACGCGTGGCGGAACTCGAAGACGGGGCCCGTGTAGTAGCCGAGGCCGCGCATCAGGTTCGGCGTCAGGTGGATGACGGCGCCGGGCGTCGTCGCCTGGACGGCGCCCATGATGCGGTTCAATCCGTCAAAGCCGTCCTTGCCGATCTGACGGACGAACTCCCCGCTCGGGGTCTTGGCCAGGATCGTCTGGGCCAGCAGGGCGGCGGCTTCGACGCCGACTTCCGCCTCCAGCTCCGCGCGGACCTTGGCCTCGTCCATCTTGTCGAGCTTGTCGACGATCACGCAGACGGCCCCGCGCTTCTCGGGCGGCACCTGCGCCGCCTCCAGCGCGACGTCGACGAGGCGCCGATCGTTGAGGTGGACCTCGACGCCGTCCAGGCCGAAGGCGCGGAAGACCGCCAGGATCGCCGTGATCACCTCGACCTCGGCCCCCCAGGAGTCGGCGCCGACGATGTCCACGTCGCACTGCGTGAACTCCCGGTAGCGCCCCTTCTGCGCGCGCTCCGCGCGCCAGACGGGGCCCAGGTGGAAGGCCTTGAACGGGTGCGGCAGGAGCGAGCCGTGCTTCGAGTAGTAGCGCGCCAGCGGCAGGGTCAGGTCGAAGCGCAGGCCCAGGTCGGCCAAATCGGTCCCCTCGGCCTTCGCGCGCTCGAGCGCCTCGCCGCGCTTCTGGATCTTGAAGATCAGCTTCTCGTTCTCGCCGCCGCCCTTGCCGAGCAGGACCTGCAGGTCCTCGACCGCCGAGGTCTGGATCGGCTGGAAGCCGAACGAGCGGTAGACGCGCGAGATCGTCTCGATCGCGTCGTGGCGCGCGGCGACCTGCTCCGGCAGGAAGTCGCGGAAGCCCGACGGCGGCGTCGTGGGGATAGGCATCGGGGAGAGTCTATCAAAATCGCCGCCCGGGCCTCGAAACGGGGAACGAACCGCGGGGCCGGCGCGTAGGGGGAGCGTCCGCGCGCGGAAATGGACGGCGCGTTGCGCCCCTGACGGCGGGGTGGGGACATGAGAAGGATCCGATCCGCGCTGACGGCGGCGGGCGTCGTCGTCCTGCTGGCCGGCTGCGTCGCGGCGTCCCGCAGCAAATTCTCTTTCGACTTCAAGACGGGGGAGTTGCGGCGGACGTACTG
Source organism: Elusimicrobiota bacterium (assembly GCA_028869495.1). Taxonomy (GTDB): domain Bacteria; phylum Elusimicrobiota; class Elusimicrobia; order UBA1565; family UBA9628; genus GWA2-66-18. Next base: position 3,970 of record JAGWRY010000232.1, read on the forward strand.
CGGCCTGTCCTCGGTCAAGGACGGCGGCGACAAGGATTACAGCGCCGCGAAGGACTGGGACCGGCTGAAGGGGCTGGCCGAGTCGAAGAAGCCGGAGTACGACCCCGACGTGGTGGCGGAGGTCTCCAAGACCTTGTTCGAGAAGGACGGGGAGCTCTGCGGCCGACGCGTCCAGAAGGTCCTCTGCCCCAAATGCTTCCCGTCCAAGGCGGCGGTCTTGTCGTATCTGCACGACAAGACCTGGCGCTTCGAGCTCTTCAACGGCGCGGTCGTCGCTTTCGTCCCGTCCGGGAAGACGATCCTTTCGACGAACGGGCAAAAGGCGGCGACGCCCGGGGGCGCGATGATCGTCTGGCCGCGGGACGCCGAGACGTTCGAGTACGAGGCGAGCGACGCCTCCCCCGGCGGGACCTCCCTCCTTCCCTTCTACTTGAAGGATCGGGGCGCGAAATAGCGCGTCGCGGGCCCTAGGCCGCGACGCGCGGCGGTTCGAGCAGGTCCGGGATCAGCTCGGGCGGCTGGGGGGCGCCGGTCAGGTAGCCCTGGAGCAGGCCGCAACCGAGCGCGGTCAAGAACGCGCGCTGGTCCTCGGTCTCGACGCCCTCGGCGACGAGGTCGAGCTCCAGGTCGCGGCACAGGGCGACGACGGCGCGGCTGATCGAGGCGTCGTGGCGGTCGAAGGGGAGATGGCGCACGAAGGCGCGGTCGAGCTTCAGCCCGTCCACGGGGAAGCGCTTCAGGGACGCCAAGGACGAGTAGCCGGTGCCGAAGTCGTCGATCATCACGCGCACGCCGGCGGCGCGCAGGCTGCGCACGACGCGCGCGGCGGCGTCGGGGTCGCGGGCCATCATGCTCTCGGTGATCTCGAGCTCCAGGTCCGCGGGCGACAGCCCCGACTCGGCGAGCGCGTCGGCGACGCGGCGGGCGAGCAGGACGTCGGAGAACTGGCGGGCCGACAGGTTGACGGCCATGCGCGCGGGCGGCAGGCCCGCGTCGCGCCAGCGCCGCGTCTGGCGGCAGGCCGCGCGCAGGACCCAGTCGCCGATCGGCACGATCAGGCCCGACTCCTCGGCGGCGGGGATGAAGGCGGCCGGGGAGACCAGGCCGCGCCGCGGATGGCGCCAGCGCAGGAGGGCCTCGACGGCGGCGACGCGCCCGGTGCGCGCGTCGACCTGGGGCTGGTAATGCAGGAGGAACTCGCCGCGCTCGAGAGCGGCGGAGAGCTCGGACTCGGTGATCGCTTCGTGTCGCATGACCCGAGTGTAAGGGGTTCCCGCCCGGAAGCGATGTCGCGATTGTTAACGGCTTCCAGACCCGCTACACTGTCGGCGTGAGCGGACGCCTGCAGGTCGTCTCCGGTCCCTTCGAGGCGCTCGAGGACGCCTTCGCCGCGCGCGTCGCCGAGCTCAAGCCCGGGCCGGGCGAGCCGCCGCTGCTGGTCGTCGCGCCGTCGCGCGCGCTCGCCGACCGCCTCGAGCGCCTGCTCGCCGTCGAGCGCGGCCTGCCGCTCTTGAACGTCCACTTCCACACCTTCCGCAGCCTCGCCGCGGCGATCTGCGAGGACGCGGGCTTCCCCGACGGCGCCTTCGTCTCCGACCCCGACTTCCACGACGCGGTCGTGGACCTCGTCCTGGACGAGGCGCCCATCTACGGCGCCGCGCGCGACCTGCGCCCGCGCGCGCTGGCCTCCTCCGTGCGCGCGAGCCTGCGCGACCTGGTCGACGCCGGCGTGGACCCGCGCCAGGTCGCCGACAGCTTCGGCGACGAGCTCCTGCGCGACGAGGCCGAGCGCGAGCGCCTCGTCGCCCTGCTCTCCGTCCTGGCCGCCTACGAGGCGAAGCTGGCCTCCCTCGGCGTCCTGCCGCCGTCGGCGCTGGTCGAGGCCGCCGCGGCGCGCGCGGGGGAGTCGCGCTGGCTGGCGGGCTTCCGCGAGGCCCTGTACTACGGCTTCTACGACCTGACCGGCCTGCAGGCCGACGCCTTCGAGGCCGTGACCTCGGCCCTGCCCGCGCGCCTGTACTTCCCGTACCGCCGCGGGCATCCGGCGTTCCGCTTCGTCGACGACTTCTTCGCCGTGAAGCTGGCCGGCCGCCCGGCGCAGGACCTGTCGCGCCCCGGCGGCGCGGGGACCGCCCTGGGCCCCGCCCTCGACGCCCTGTTCGACCCGGCCGCCCCGCCCGCGCGCGTCCCGGAGGAGCGCCTGGCCGTCGTCTCCGCCTCGGGCGCCCGCGACGAGGCCTGGGCCGCGGCGAAGGAGGCCGCGCACCTGGCCGCGGCGGGCGTGCCGTGCGCCGAGATCGCCGTGATCGCGCGCGTGCTCGAGCCCTACCGCGCGGCGCTGTCCGACGCCTTCGCCGAAGAGGGCGTCCCGCTGGACCTCGGCGCGGGCGAGCCGCTGCTGCGCCGCCCGCTCGCGCGGGCCGCGCTGGACCTGCTGACCCTGCGCCGCCGCGACTTCCCGGCGCGGACCGTCGAGGACCTGTGCGCGTCGCCGTACTTCGCGGGCGTCCGCCCCGCGCGCGCCGCGAACTGGCGGCGCCTGATCGAGCACCTCGGCGTGCGCGCCGGCTGGCTGCAGTGGCGCGGCAAGCTCGAGCCGCGCGTCGGCGCGCCGGTCGAGCTCCAGCCGCGCCGCGTCGCGGAAGGGCGCCCCGGCTTTGAGGTCCCGGCGGCCGACGCCGCGGCCCTCTGGGATTTCCTGTCCGGGACGCGCGACGCCCTCGGCGGCCCGCCCGCCGCCTGGTCCGAGCGCGCCGCGCAGGCCCGCGCCCTGCTCTCGGCGCGCCTCGCCCTGCCGGACGACGCGTCCGCCGAGGAGCGCGCGGCCTGGGACGCCGTCGGGAGGGCGCTCGACGAACTGGCGGCCTTCGACCGCCTCGGCGTCCCGTGCGCCTGGGAGGACTTCCTCGACGCCTTCGAGCGCAAGCTCGTCCGCGCGTCGGCGCCGGCCGGCGGCGGGAGCCTGGGCGTGCGCGCGCTGGACGCAATGGACGCCCGCGGCCACCGCTTCCGCGCCGCGATCCTGCTGGGCCTCAAGGAGAAGCTCTTCCCGCGCCAGGTCCAGGAGGACCCGATCCTGCGCGACTCCGCGCGCGCGGCCCTGCGCCATCCCGGCGGCTGGTGGATCGGGCGCAAGGCGGCCGGCCACGAGGAGGAGCGCCTGCTCTTCTACCTGGCCGCGGCCTGCGCGCGCGAGCGCCTGGTCCTGGTCTACCCGCGCTCCGACGAGAGCGGGCGCGCCGAGGTGCCGTCCACCTACCTGCGCGAGTTGTGCCGCGCCGCGGGGCGCCCGGCCCCCGGGGAGGGCGGCGAGCGGCGCGTGCCGCGTCCGCCGGCCGAGCGCCTGCGTTC
>JAGWRY010000233.1 GCA_028869495.1 Elusimicrobiota bacterium
CGCGGCCTGCGCCTGCTGATCCGCCGCGGGCCGGCCCTCGCGGCCCTGCGCGCGCTGGCGGCCGAACTGGGCGCGGACGCGGTCTGCTGGAGCCGGCGCGTCGAGCCGGCGCTCTCCGCGCGCGACGCGCGCGTCGCGAAGGCCCTGCGCGAGGACGGCCTCGAGGTCCGGACCTTCGAGTCCTGCCTGCTCTTCTCCCCGGACGAGGTGCGCACCGGGGCCGGGGAGCCGTTCCGGGTCTTCACGCCGTTCTGGCGCGCCTGCCTGGCCCGCCCCGAGCCGGAGCCGCCTCGCCCCGTCCCGCCGAACCTCTCGGGGCCGGCGTCCTGGCCCCGGAGCGAGGCGCTCGACTCCCTGGGCCTGCTCCCGTCCTCCGACTGGGCCGCGGGCCTGCGCCTGGCCTGGCGGCCGGGAGAGAAGGGGGCGCGCGAGCGGCTGGACGCCTTCGTCTCGGCGGGCGCCGGCGGCTACGCGGCCGCGCGCGACCGCCCCGCCGTCGACGGGGTCTCGCGCCTGTCGCCGCACCTGCACTTCGGCGAGGTCTCGGCGCGCGAGGTCTGGGCCGCGGTCTCGCGCCGCGCGGCGCACGAGACCGGGCGCGGGCCCGAGGCGTACCTGCGCCAGCTCGGCTGGCGCGAGTTCGCGCACCATCTGCTCGCGCACTTCCCCAGAACGGTCTCGGAGCCCCTGCGGCCCGAGTTCGCGGGCCTGGAGAGGCTCCGCGACGCGCGCTCCTTCGCGGCCTGGTCGCGCGGGCGCACGGGCTTCCCGCTCGTCGACGCCGGGATGCGCGAGCTCTGGCGGACCGGCTGGATGCACAACCGCGCGCGGATGATCTGCGCGTCGTTCCTGGTCAAGGACCTGCTCGCCGACTGGCGCGACGGCGCCGCCTGGTTCTGGGACACCTTGGTCGACGCGGACCAGGCCAACAACACGCTCGGCTGGCAGTGGACGGCCGGCTGCGGCGCGGACGCGGCGCCGTACTTCCGGGTCTTCAACCCGACCCTGCAGGCGCGCCGCTTCGATCCGGACGGCGCCTACGTGCGGCGCTGGGTGCCGGAACTGCGGCGCACGCCGCCGGAGTGGATCTTCGAGCCGCTGCGCGCGCCGCGCGCCGTGCTGGCCGAGGCCGGCGCCTATCCGCTGCCGCTCGTCGACCACGCGAAGGCGCGCGCCCGCGCGCTGGCGGCCTACGGGCGCCTGGGCTGAAGGCCTGGACGCGCGGCGCCCGCGGGGCTATGCTTAAGCCGTGCTCCGCGCTCTCCTCCTGGCCGCCGCCCTGCCCCTGTCCGGCGCCCTCGCCGGGCCGGTCGGGCCCGCCGAGCCGCAGGCCGCGGCCGCGACGGGATTCCCCGGCGCGTATCTGAACACGATCTCGCTGTCGCTGGCGGCCGACCCGCTCTACGGCTCGCGCTTCCTGGACGCGATGACGGTCCACGTGCAGACCGTCTGCGGCATGACCGCGCCCGCCGCCGTCTCCGGCTACCTCGCCTCCGCGGCGACCGACGGCGCCGGCGACCTGAAGGGCTACCTGGCGCCGATCCTCGGACGCAAGCCCCTCGACCCGCCGAAGGCCGCGGCCCTGCTGGTGGCCGAGGCCCTGGCCAAGCCGGACCAGTTCCGCGAGGTCGTCGAGGGCCTGGAGACGCTCAAGCCCGGCCTCGGCCGCCACGCGGCCGCGATCCTGCGCGCCGCCTCCGGGCTCGGCGCCGCCGACCTGATCGCCGCCCTGCGTTCGGCCGGCCGCGCCGCGCCGCGCGGGGCGCCGCTCACCTACGGCCGCGACGGCCGCTTCGACCGCCTCTTCGACGGCTCGCCCGCCCGCCCGCGCTCGTACGCCGCCGACGACGCCGTCGACGCCCCCGCCTACGGCGACGGCATGCCGCGCCGCACCGGCCTGAGCCTGCCGCCGCGCCGCTGACGCTGGACCGCGGCGAAAAATCGGCTATAATATCCGCACGGGCCTGTAGCTCAGCTGGGAGAGCGCCTGCATGGCATGCAGGAGGTCAGGAGTTCGATCCTCCTCAGGTCCACCGAATTTGAAAGCCCCCGCGAGGGGGCTTCTTTTTTCGACGAGGAGGAACCTTGAGCGCGGATCTGCTGGGCTACGCCGCCGGGACGCTGACGACCGTCTGCTTCGTCCCGCAGGCGGTCAAGATCGTCCGCGATCCGGACGCGGACGGCGTCTCCCGGACGATGTACGTCCTGCTCGCCGTCGGCGTGGCCGCCTGGCTCGCCTACGGGATCGCGATCCGCAGCGCGCCGGTCGTGATCTTCAACGCGCTGACCCTGGCGCTCTGTCTCGTGATCCTGCGCCAGCTCTTCCGTCGGCGCTCCGCGCCGCGCGCATGACGGCGGCCGCGCACCCGCTCGACAACCCGATCTGGGAGTCCCTGGGCGGCGGCCACGCGCGCTTCGCGCAGTCGGCGGGCTCGGCGCGGCGCTTTACGCCCGAGGTCAGCGTCCTGGCGGGCTTCTCGGGAGAGCCCGAGGAGGGTCTGGCGGCCCTGGCGGGCCTGACCGCGCCGGGGGAGTCGGCCGGCGTCTTCTTCACGCGCTTCCCGGACGCTCATCCCGGCTGGACGTTCGTTCGCGGCGGCGAGCTCCTGCAGATGGTCCACGGCGGCGGCGCGATCGCGGCGGCCGCGCGGGACTTCGTCGAGCTGGGCGCGGGCGACGTCCCGGAGATGCTGGCGCTGACCGCGCGGACCAAGCCGGGGCCCTTCTCGGCGCGCACGCACGAGCTCGGGCTCTACCTGGGCGTGCGCGACGGGGGGCGGCTCGCCGCGCTGTCGGGCGAGCGCCTGAAGCTGCCGGGCTGGACCGAGATCAGCGCGGTCTGCACGCACCCGGACTTCCTCGGGCGCGGCTACGCGGGCGCGCTGATGGCCGAGGTCGGGCGGCGCATCCTCGCGCGCGGCGAAAGGCCGTTCCTGCACGTCCTGCCGGGCAACGCGCGCGCGATCGCGCTCTACGAACGGCTGGGGTTCTCTCGTCGCAGGCTCTTCCGCTACGCGATCCTGCGCCGCGGCTGACGCCGCCCTAGGACAGCGTCGTGCTGAAGCGGCGGAAGCTGGCCGCGCCGCTGACCAGGGCCAGGACGATCAGCGCGGCGAAGTGCCAGGCCAGCTCCGGGCCGACGCCGCCCTTGAGCATGATGCTCCTCAGCAGGCTCAGGTAGTGCGCGAGGGGGTCCACCGTCGCCATCCAGCGCACCGCCGACGGCATGTTCTGGATCGGGAAGATCAGGCCCGAGAACATGATCGCCGGGAACATGAACAGGAAGCCGCCCATGCTCGCCTGCTGCTGGTTCTCGCAGAAGGTCGAGATCAAAGTCCCCATCGCGACGGTCGTGCAGACGAAGGCGAAGGTCGCCAGGACCAGCATCGCCAAGGACCCGCGCACCGGGACGTGGAACAGCAGGACGGCGACCGTCAGGATCAGCGGGAGGTTCGTCATCCCGATCACGACGTACGGGATCGTCTTGCCGAAGATCACCTCGGACTTCGAGACCGGGGCCGAGATCAGCATCTCGAGCGTGCCCATCTCCTTCTCGCGCACGATCGCGATGTTGGTCAGCACCAGCGTCGTGATCACCATCAGCATCGTCATCACGCCCGGGATCAGGAAGATCGAGGTGTCGAGCGACGGGTTGAACAGCACGCGCACGTCGAAGCGGATCGGCGGCGGCGGTGGGGCGAGGCCGAGGTCGGACTTCAGCGTCGACGCGACGATCGAGCGCAGGTAGCCCTCGACGGCCTGCGCCTGCTCGACGTTCGTCGCGTCGACGAGGAGCTGGAGGCTCGCCTCGCCCCGTCCGAGCGCGCGCGTGAAGCCCCCGGGCGGGGCGACCAGCACCGCGTCGGCCTTCCCGGAGCGGATCAGCTCGAACGGGTCCTCGGCGAGCTCGCCCTCCGCGCGCGCCGGGACGAACCAGCCGCCCTGCAGCGCGTGGTCGTAGGCGTCGCGCAGCACGTAGTCGTTCGGCGGGAACAGCGCGGCCAGGCGGATGTTCTTGACCTCGGTCGACAGGGCGACGCCGAACAGCGTCATCTGCACGATCGGCGTCACGAACAGGATGAACTTCATGCGCGGGTCGCGCAGGGCCTGGATCAGCTCCTTGCGGATGAAGCCGAGGAGGGTCTGGTTCACTCGAGCGACCTCCGGAAGCTTCGCGCCGTCAGCCAGGTCATCAGCGCGCAGGAGGCGGCCAGCGCCGAGAACGGGACCGCGAGCTGGGACAGGGTCGAGCCCTCGAGGAAGGTCCGCCGCGCGATCTCCATGAACCAGCGCGCCGGCAGCAGCATCGTGAAGTACCAGAAGAACTTCGGCATGCTCGCGATCGGGAACACGAAGCCCGACAGCAGGTTCGACGGGAGCATCCCGGTCAGCATCGAGAGCTGCATCGCGATCGTCTGCTGGCGCGTCGTCGCCGAGATCAGCAGGCCCTGCGCGAGGTAGGTGGCGAGGAAGAGGAGGCAGCCGAGCCCGAACGTCCACAGGCTCCCGACGAACGGCACGCCGAAGCCGACGCGCGCGATCGCGTAGACGAAGGCGACCGCGACCGCGCCCAGCGCCGCGTACGGCGCGGCCTTGCCGGCGACGATCTCGAACGGCTCGACCGGCGTCGAGAGCAGGAGCTCCATCGAGCCGTTCTCCCACTCGCGCGCGACCGTCATCGCGGTCAGGAAGATCGACAGGATCGCCATGATGACGACCGTCAG
>JAGWRY010000024.1 GCA_028869495.1 Elusimicrobiota bacterium
CGGCGGGAGCGGCGTCGGCGGCCGCGCGCTCGGCGGAGCCGTCGAACAGCGCGCCGCTCTTGTCGCCGCCGCTCTCGCCCGCGCGCGAGGCGCGGATGGCGGCGGCCAGCTGGGTCAGCTGGGCCCGAGACGAGGAGCCCTCGGGCAGGGCGCGGGCCGCGGCCTCGACCTTGGCGGCGTCCTCGTAGGAGTTCATGGTCTCGGGCAGAGCGACGCCGGCCTTCTGGAGCTGGTTGATCAGTCCGATGACCGGGTGGGCCTCGACAGCGGCCGGAGCGGCGAAGGCCGCGGGGGCGGCGGCGGGGGCGGCGGCCGGGACGGAGAGGGCGGCCTCGGGGGCGCCGGCGACGGCGCTGATCGCGAGCGACGGGACGCTGAAGTTGATCGTCTGCGCGCCCGCGATGGCGGACGCTCCGGCCTCGGCGCCGGCGGCGGCGGCCGCGGGGGCGACGTTCGCGATGACCTGGGACCAGGCCCCGACCGGGAGAGCGGACAGGCCGAGGGCCAGGGCGAGGGTCACGGCGAGGCTCTTCTTGGCGGCGGTCTTCTCGACGATCATGTTGTTCGTCTCCTTAACATGGAGCGCGCCGACGTCGCGCGCACGTCAATTCCGGCTTGTGGGGATTATAAAGGATGACTTCCGGAGAAGGCTGGGGCGGGAGGGCAACGAAGGCCCGGCAAACGGCCTACGCGCGAGTGGGACCGAGGTCCCCGCCGCCGAGGACGCGCGCGCCCTCGTAAAGGACGACGGCGACGGCGGTGGAGAGGTTCAGCGAGCGCGCGCGCGCCTTCATCGGGATGCGGTACAGCCGCTCCTTCCAGCGCGCGCGCAGGGGCTCGGGCAGTCCGCGCGACTCGCTCCCGAACACGAGCCAGGAGTCCTCGCGGTACGGCGCGCCCCAGTGCGGCGTCCTCCCCTCCGCGCTGAACGCGAGGACGTCGGCGTCCGCGGGCAGGGCCGTCAGAAAGGCGTCGAGGGAGTCGTGGACGACGGGAGCCAGCCGCTCCCAGTAGTCGAGGCCCGCGCGCTTGAGGCGCCGCTCGGCCAGGGAGAAGCCGAGCGGCGCCACCAAGTGCAGTTCGGCGCCGGCCGCGTCGCAGGTCCGGCCGACGTTGCCGGCGTTCCAGGGGATCTCGGGCGCGACGAGGACGACCTTCAGCACGCCGAGATTCTAGGCCTTGCGGTGATGCCTGGCCGGCTTCTTGACGGGCTTCTTCTCGCCCAGGACGACGCCCTTCTTGTCCAGGCAGGCCTTCTTGGTCAGCGCGACCCAGCCCTGGCCCTTGCAGGCGTTCATGCCCTTGCAGCCGCTCTTGCCTTCGACGGCGCACTGGCCCTGTCCCTTGCAGGCGTTGATGCCGAAGCAGTGGACGGTCTCGGCGTGCTTCTTCATGTGGCGCATGTGGCGGGACTTCTTCATCGGCATCGGCTTCTTGGGCATCGGCTCCTTCTTGGCCGGGGCGTCGGCGGCGAGGGCCGGGGCGACGAGGGCGGCGGCGAAGAGTCCGGCGAGGGCGGCTTCGACGAGGGGCGTCTTGACGAGGGTTTTCATGCCGTCATCCTACGAAATCGGGAGCGCGCCTTGACCTTCCTCGCCCAATGCGCGAGAATCAGGGACCCCATGGACATCCACCAGCTGGTCAGCGCCTGCGGCGTGCTCGTGATGATCGGGATCGGCTGGCTCTTCAGCAAGAACCGCCGGGCGATCAACTGGAAGACGATCGGCTGGGCGACGGCGCTGCAGATCGTCTTCGCCCTGCTGGTCATGAAGACGACGCCCGGGCGCTGGTTCTTCATGGGCGCCAACAAGGCGGCCTCGGGGCTGATCGGCTTTCAGGAAGAGGGCGCGAAGTTCGTCTTCGGGTCGCTGGCGATCCCGCCCGGCGCGACGGGCTCGCTCGGCTTCTTCTTCGCCTTCCAGGTGCTGACCTCGATCGTCTTCCTGGCGTCCTTGATGTCGATCGCCTACTACCTGGGCATCCTCCAGCGCGTGGTCCTGTTCTTCAGCAAGATCATGACCTACACCTGCGGGACCTCGGGCGCGGAGACGCTCAACGCGGTCGCGGTGCCCTTCCTGGGCCAGACCGAGGCGCCGCTGATGATCGCCCCCTACATCGAGGCGATGACGGAGTCGGAGCTCTTCTGCCTGATGGTGGCCGGCATGGCGACGATCGCCAGCGGCGTGATGGTCGTCTACGCGGCCCTGCTCAAGCCCTACTATCCCGACGCCGCCGGCCAGCTTTTGACCGCGATGATCATGGAGGCGCCGGCCGCGCTCCTGATGACCAAGCTGCTGATCCCGGAGACGGGCAAGCCCAAGACGATGGGCGGCGTCAAGCTCGAGTACCACGAGCACGCGACCAACGTCTTCGAGGCCGCCGCCAACGGCGCCTCGACCGGCATCCACCTCGCCTTCAACATCGCGGCGATGCTGGTCGCCTTCATGTCCTTGCTGGCGATGGTCAACGGCGGCTTCCACGTGGTCTTCGGCCTGTTCGGCCACCCGACGGTGGGCCTGGAGACCGTGCTGGGCTGGATGCTCTCGCCCTTGGCCTGGATCATGGGCGTGCCGTGGAAGGACTGCGGCATCATCGGCCGCCTGATCGGCGAGAAGACCGTCCTCAACGAGTTCGTCGCCTACGTCCACATGGCACAGTGGTCCGCCGCCCACAAGGATACGCCGATGGCGCACCGCTCCTTCATGATCGGCATCCACGCCCTCTGCGGCTTCGCCAACTTCCTGTCCATCGCCATCCAGATCGGCGGCTTAAGCGTCCTGGCCCCCAAGCGCAAATCCGACGTCGCCCGCCTGGGCCTCCTCGCCCTGCTCGGCGGCGCGCTCGCCAGCTTCATGACCGGCTGCATCGCCGGCATGCTGGTGCATTAAGCCTTGGCCCGGGCCCCGAAGACCCCGCCGCGCTGGCCCATCTACGCCGGTTCCGTCCTCGGCTTCCTGATCGCCGCCGCCGCCGCCGTCGGCTCCTTCGCCCACAAACTCCCTCCGTCCTCCCTGCGCGCCCTCTCCGTCGCCGCCGGCGCCTTCGGCGCCCTCATGGGCGCCGCCGCCGGCGCCCTCTTCCGCCTCCTCCGCGCCGACTTCGCGAAAGACTCCGACCACCCCTTGCACCCATAAACACACGCTCGCACACCATTCATATGCCATTTGATCCCAACAACACTGCCACATACACGGACGCCTCCGATGCAGAGATTCTTAAAGGAACGCGTGGCGGCTGGCGTCCCGACATTATTCTGGCCTTGCAGACAGAACTTTTGCGACGGAATATCGCGCGAATGTCTGCCACGGTTGAACAACTTCAGCTACTCACAACTACACAGGCCGAAAAGGACGAGGCACGTGCAAAGAAAGAATTCCGCTTCGTCGCGTCGACAACCGCGCTCAGCATCTTAATTGCATCAGCAGCCTTCTATGTTTCGTGGAAAATGAATTCAGACGCCGTCAGGCGAGAGGCCTCCCGTCAAAAAATGCACGCCCAGACTCTGGCCGATGATATCCAATGGGAAATCGGAATTGATGAGGTTGAGTGCGAGAACTTCCGAAGAAACGAAAAACAGGTGGAAAAGAATCTGGGCAGTCCCGTCTGGATCGCACAAACGAACCAGATTCGAAGAGGCTTGCAAAGCGATCTCTTTACAGGAAACGCTCGGGCCATCGGCGCACTTGAAACCATACTCTACGATCTAAACGCGCTCAACGAGCGCAACCATTTGATGGCAAGCGCAGCAGTAGATAATTTACCGGAGAAAACGAAAGAGCACTTCCTTCAACAAAATCTCCGTCTCTACAGCAGCAACTGCGCAGATGCGCTGGCCGATATCGCGACTGGCAGACCGACCATCTTGAAGCAACTACAAAAAGATGGGCTAAGGGCTTCGCCTATTGATGTCACTGCACCCGAACCGATGCACTCCACATTTCTGGAGAAGTTTCAGTAGAACTATGCCGCCACACCGCCGCAGCTAGCCGACATCCCCATGACGTATGGGCGTCGTTTTCTGCTTAAAGCGCCTTCGTGAGTTCTATGGCCAGCAGCACTGACGACCTGCCGCCCCCCTCACACAGCAGATCCAAAGCGCGTCAAGTTTTTGCCATTGCTGACGAACAGCGCGCCTTCAACTCCACCAGGAGTTCGTGATACTTCTCGAAGCAGTCCAGCTTTGATCTCGCATGCTTGAGAAGCAGTTTTGTGAAGGCTCGCTTAAAATCGACCCGCTGATTAGCCTCATACTCATAGCCGACAATTTCGGCTATCTTGCCCTTATCACGCGATTTGACCACTGCCAAGTCTTTCGCACTTAACTCCCGGATGATGCGATCCCATATTTTTTTATCGACAATGTCTTCCATTGCCGAATTCTTTTTGTACGGCGATTCGGGAACTAAGACCAGACATTCCCGGGCGACCTTGCGGTTAATTAGAGCATCATAAGCCTTCTTCCCGGCATCATCACGATCAAACAGCGCAATGAAGGAGGCATAGCGGCTATAAGCATTGAACATGCCGTAGAAGTGCGGGATTGATGTCGCGGATCCGCAGGGAATAAATTCCACCTCCGCGAGGTCAAGAACGTCATCTCTCCCAGCTTCGCGGAAGAGCTGATTCAACCCGACAAGGAGCTCCCTGTCCGTCTCACCCTCGACAAGCACATTGAACCGGTTGAACATCATGAAATCATTAATGCTTACGCCGAGGCTTCCGGCGATGACATCTCGCGCGTTATCGACTGTTATACGACTAATCTTGGTTTCGGGATTTGTCGTCACGTGATACGAATTATTGAACCTCGTCTTATCAAGGAACACAGAAGAATGGGTGGTCACATAAATGTGCCCGTCCGCTGCATACTCGTTTAGTTTTTCAAAAGTCTTCCGCTGAAGATCGTGGTGCATAAATGTTTCCGGCTCTTCAATGAGCCACATAAATCGGGACTTCTTGTAGGTGTTGCGCGGCCTCAACTCATAGAGCAGCCGCAACATGCTGTATATCGTAAAGCTCTGTATCCCCGACCCCTCACCGTCCAGAGAAATCCGCTCCTTCAAGCCCTCCTCAGTGATCTGAAAATTCATTCGTCCCAAGAATTCCTCAAACTCTTCCGGCAGAGCGAAATCAAATTTCCTAATTCTCGGCACCGCCGAAGTGACAATCTCCGATACATATTTTCCGGAACCGTCAAGAATATTTTGGAGAGCTTTAATAACGCGGGCGAACTCACTCTTATGTTTTCCAAGCGCCGTCGAGAGGTTGATCCCCCGCCCCCACCCCTGGAAGGTCGCAGAGATGATTCGGCGCATCATTTCCGTGTTGATGATCGTACGGTAGTCTTTAATCGCCGGGATATAAATGCAGTGGATGTATGCGAGAAGAGGGTCAAGAATCTTAACTTGCTGTCCCGCGCCAAGGAGGCGACCTTTCGCATCTTTAATACTGTACCGGAGGGTGCCGTTCTGGGTGCACTCAAGAGTAACGGGGACTGTCTTATCACTAAACTCCGGAAGATTTTTTACATACGGGAGAAACTGCTTATCTTTCGCAGCATCGAACTGGAAAGTTATTGAAATCACGGCAACCCGGCGAGCAGAGTTCTTACAGATGTCGCGCTTGCCCTCGAACTTCATCCCGGGTTCAACTTCGCCGTTGAAAAAGAGGTTCATCGCGCGAAGAATATTTGATTTGCCTGCGTTATTGGCCCCAATAAAAGACACCAAGCCTTCATCTGGGTAAAGCGTTAAACGACCATGGATCGATCTAAAATTCTCAATCTCAATCTTCTTTATCTTCATTCAATTTCTTCCTTCGCACCGGGCCGCCCAAAGTGTCCATGAGAAAGTAACAGACATTCCTCAAGGGATTCTCAATGCCAATGAAATGGTGCCGGTTACAACACAATCAGACTCCCTTTTCTGAGCACCTAAGCAACTGGATTCACAAGAGCTATTGCCCCAGCGCTTCGGGGATGCGGGAACTAGTCGAGTTGGGGCGCGTCGGGGATGCGATGGCGGCTCTCTTTGGTGTAAGAGAGCAGGAAGAGCATGATCGCCAGGCAGGCGTAGCCGGCGGCGAATTGGTAGGGGATCTGGTTGGCGGGGTAGGACAACGTCCACGGCCAGTACATGCTGCCGTCGGGGACGGCGGAGTGGACGATGCCGACGAAGGTGAAGGCGGCCAGGATCCACAAATAGGCCGAGGCGGCCTTGAGCTTGCGGTCGATCAGCTGGGCCATGAAGGCGCCCCAGAGCATCGCGGTCAAAATAAAGCCGTTGCCGAGGGCGACGGTCACCAGCAGTTCGGGAAGGGCGCGGCCGGGGGCGACCATCAGCTTGTTGAAGACGTCGGTCGGGACGAAGGTGGGGTCCGACAGCTTGATCTGGAGCAGGCGCGCGATGGTCGGGAAGAAGGCCAAAGCGACCGCGGGGGCGTGCCGGCGCGGGCAGGCGTGGAAGGCCTGGACCATGATGTCGATGCCGACGAAGATCAGGATCGGGGCGATGACGGCGCGCGGGATGATCTCGACCATCCAGCTGACGTAGCCGAGCATGCCGCCGATGCCGATGAAGAGGCCGGTGAGCAAAGTGTAGCCCGCCCGGCTGCCCATGGACTTGTAGGCGGGCTGGCCGATGTAGGGCGTGGACTGGGCGACGCCGCCGCAGACGCCGGCGATCAAAGTCGCGATCGCCTCGGTCAGCAGGATGTCGCGCGTGTTGAAGTCGTCGCCGGCCACCTTGGCGCTCTCGGTCACGTTGATGCCGCCGATGACGGTCAAAAGGCCGAAGGGCAGGGCGATCGGCAGGTATTTCAACGCGGGCGTGAGGCCCTTCATGAAGTCCAGCGTCGGCCAGGGGAAGCCGAAGGTCAGGTGCGCCGCGGGCGCCGTGTAGGCGCCGCCCGCCCAGCCGTGCGGCGCGAGCAGGTAGTACAGGCCCGTGCCGACGACGATGGCGACCAAGACGCCGGGGACGTTCTTCGGAAGCTCGATCTGCGCGACCAAGGTGTAGAAGATCAGGCCCAGCGCGATCATGCCGACGATCGGCGTGCCGAAGACGTCCACCAGCGGGATGAAGCCGATCAGCGCCATGCCGATGCCGGCCAGCGAGCCCAGAAGACCGGCCTGCGGCACGACCTTCTGCACCCAGCCGCCGAAGAACGAGAAGATCAGTTTGAAAATGCCGATGAAGACCATCGTCGCCATGCCGATGTACCAGGTCATCATTCCGGCCTGCTCGACCGGCATCCCGGACTGCTTCATCGCCAGGAAGGCCGGTCCCAGCACCGCCAGCGCCACGCCGATCGTCGACGGCGCGTCGAGACCGAGGGGCATCGCCGTCACCTTCGCGTTGCCCGTCTTCTTGGCGAGCCGGAAGGCCATCCAGGTGTAGACCAGGTCGCCGAAGAGCACGCCGATCGCGGTCCCCGGGAACATCCTTTTATAGACGATGTCGGCCGGGAAGCCGAAGGCGAAGATCAGGATGCCCGCCAGGAACGACAGGTTCGTCATGTTGTCGAAGGCCAGGCCGAAGAAGCCGTTGAAGTCGCCCAGCGCGAACCATTCGTACTTGAAGTTTTTCTTGTTCATGGCGCTTCGCGATTATACTTCTTACGAGCGGGAGAGGAACCAGAGCGCCGCCGCGACCAGCGGCCCCGAGGAGAGCGCCACGGCCGACAACAGCCGCACGTGCGGCGCGTGATGGGCCCGGAGGAGATGCGCGATCACGAGCGTCGGGATCAGACCGGCGATCAGGGAGGGGACGAAGCCCGCGATCTTGAGGCGCGTCAGCAGCCAGCCGACCGACGTCCCGTAGACCGCCGTCAGCGAGTACGAACACAGCAGGACATAGCCCAACGACAAAACCATCCACAGGAGCGCGTTGGGCTGGGCGATCTGGCCGCGGAACAGAGCCGTGAAGAAGCCGGCCAGGGCCGGGATCCCGGCGAGAATAGGCGCGAAGAAGAAGCCGATCAGCGCGTTCGGGAAGTCGCCGCGCCCCCCGCGCCAGACGCCCGCCCCCCCGCGCGTCATCCCAGCTCGTCCTCCAGCCGGTCGGCCACCGTCTTGAGCACCTTGACCCTCGCCCAGCGCTTGTCCTCCGCCTCGACCAGCGTCCACGGCGCGTAAGGAGTCCCCGTCCGCTCGATCATCTCGACCGCCGCCGCCTGGTAGGCGTCCCACTTCGCCCGATTGCGCCAGTCCTCGGGCGTGATCTTGTACTGCTTGAACGGCGTCTGCGTGCGGCTCTTGAAGCGCCGCAGCTGCTCCTCCGGGCTGATCTGCAGCCAGAACTTGCAGACGACGATCCCGGACTCCGTCATCTCCTCTTCGAACGCGCAGATTTCCCGATAGGCTCGCTTCCAGTCGACGGCCGCGCAGAAGCCCTCGACTCGCTCGACCAGCACCCGCCCGTACCAGGTGCGGTCGTAGATCTCGACGTGGCCCAGGCGCGGCAAGTGGCGCCAGAAGCGCCAAAGATAAGGACGCGCGCGCTCCTCGTCCGTCGGGGCGGCGACCGCCGTCACCCGCGCCGAGCGCGCGTCGATCGCCGACAGCAGCCGCCGGATCGAGCCGCCCTTGCCGGCGGCGTCGACCCCCTCGAAGGCGCAGATCAGCGAGCGCCCCTCCTTGCGCAGGCGCCGCGTCAGCCACGCGACGCGCGCCTGCTGCTTGAGGAGCTTCTCGTCGTGCGCCGCGTCGCCGAGCGTCTTCGACAGGTCCAGCCGCGTCAGCACCGAGACCTTCGGCGCCTTCGGCCGGTCCGGGGCGTTCGGAGGGACCGCCTTCTTCGAGCGCGCGACCGCGTCCTGCATCGCGGCGAGGACCGTCTCGGCCGCCGTCGCGTTGCGCCAGCGCCGGTCGGTCGCCTCGATGACCGTCCAGGGCGCCGCGGCCGTCCCCGTCTTGGCCAGCGCCGCCGCGCAGACCTTCACGAAGCGGTCGTACTTGGCCGAGTACTTCCAGTCCTCCTTCGTCACCCGCCAGGCCGTGTCCGGGTCCTTCTCGAGCTCGCGGAAGCGCGCTTTCTGCTCCTTCTTGGACAGGTGCAGCCAGAGCTTGACCAGGACCGTGTCCTCGCGCACCAGCATCGCCTCGAAGTCGTTGGCGCGGTCCAGCGCCCGGTCGAAGTCCCCCTCCCCGATCCGTTTGAAGACCCGCGAGACGATCGGCCGCGTGTACCAGGAGCCGACCAGGATGGACCCGCGCCCGGAGGCCGGGAGCGTGCGCCAGTAGCGCCAGTACTCGGGGCGCTCGTCCTCCTCGCTCGACGGGTCCCCGTAGGCCTCGACCTGCAGGCCGCGCGGGTCCAGCCAGTCGAGGAAGTGCCGCGCGAGCTCCGTCTTGCCCCCGCCCTCGACCCCGCCGACCAGGATCATCAGCCGGAAGCGCGTGCCCGCCAGCGCCGCCTGCGCCTGGAGCAGGGAGACCCGCGCCTGCTCCAGCCGCCGGGCGTACACCTTCTTGTCCAGCGTGTTGCCGACCTCGGCGCTCTCGAACATGGGCCCTCCGGCCGCAGTATAGCGCCGCTTCGGCCGGCGGTCAACCGCGGCGGCCGGACCGGGCGCATCGGGATGATATGCTAATATTCTCCTATGATCGATCAGGAGCAGCTCGACATGGTGCTCAAGATCAAGGCCGATTTCCTCGCCGCCCTCGCGAACCCGGTCCGCCTGGCGGCCATCGAAGAGCTCCGGGCCGGCGAGTCGCCCGTCGGCCGGATGGTCGAACGGCTGGGCGTGGAGCAGTCGAGCCTCTCGAAGCACCTGGCCATCCTGCGCCACGCCGGGATCGTCGTCTCCCGCAAGCGCAAGTCGACGGTCCTTTATTCGATCCGCGACCGCGAGATCTTCCGCGTGCTGCGGCCCATCGCGCAGATCCTGCGCAAGCGCATGGAAGAGAGCCGCGCGGTCTTCGCGCGTCTGGGGAGGCCTTAAGCGGCCAACGCGGCGCCCTCGGCGCCGGAGGACTCCACCCCCGGCCCCAGGCTGCAGGAACTCGTCGGGCGCCTCGCCGGCTTTCTGCCGGCGCAGGGGCCGATCGGCGTCTTCGTCCATCACAACACCCTCCACGCCTTCGAGGCTCTGGACTTCGACGAAGCCGCCGCCGCCGCGGGAGAAAGGCTCTCGTGCGAGCCCTATCTTCCGCAGGAGGACTATCGGCGCGAGTTCGCCTCCGGCCGGATCGCCGAGCGCGACCTCCTCTGGGCGCTGCGCGAGGAGCTCGGCGCGCGAGCCGACGAGACCGTCGTTCCCGGCCTGACGCGCCTGGAGCTGCGCCTGCGCGCGGCGCGCCGCGGACTGCGCGAGGCCTCCGGGAAGTCCCTCTCGTGGCTGCTGCGCGAGACGCTCGCCGCCGGAGGAGCGTCCGAGCCCCTCTGGAACGCCTGCCTCGACGCGGCGCGACGGACGCCCGGGGCGCCCGCGCCCGGACCCGCCCGGCGCCTCCGGCGCCATCGCGACGTCCTGCTGGCCGAAACCGGGGTCGACCTCGACGCCTGGGTCAACCCCGTCCTCGTGCGCCTGCTCGGCGCCTATTTCGACCAGGGGCTGGCGCGCTGGAGCCCGCCCGGAGTCGCCGGCGGTCTTTACGCCTGCTTCCTGGAGCTCTACTCCCAACCCTGGTCCCGCTTCTGCGGCCGCTGGGCCGCACGGCTTCCCGCGCTGATCGACGAGGAGCGGCGGCGGCGCTCGGCTCCGGAGGACTCCCTGCGGCGCTCGCTCGACGCGCTCGGCGTGCCCTGCGAGGACGCGTTCGAATTCCTGGAGGCGACGGCGCTGGCGCTTCGCGGCTGGGCCGGGATGGTCCGACAGCTCGAGGAGCGGCCCGACCGGGTCCCGGCGCGCTCGCGGCCGGCCGCGCTGATGGAATTCCTGGCCGTCCGCCTGCTGCTGGAGCGCGCCGCCCTCCGGCACGCGCTCGGCTCGGAGCGCGCGCCGGCGCCCGGGCCGGACGCGCGCCCGGCTCCGGCGCCGACCCCGGAGGAGCGCGCCTGGGTCCTTTTTCAAATCGCCCGGCTCTGCGGCCTGACGGCGGCGCGGATCGCGTCCGCGCCGCCCGGCGAGACGGCCGCCCTGGAGACCGAGCTCGCGGCCTTCGACGACCTCGCCCGCCGGCGCGTCCTCCAAGCCGCCTACGAGCGCCGCCTGCGCGCGCGCCTCTGCGACGCGCTGAGCGGGCGCCGCCCGCGCGAGCCCGCCGGCCCGCCGCCCGTCCAGGCGATCTTCTGCCTTGACGAGCGCGAGGAGTCGTTCCGCCGCCACCTGGAGGAGACCGCCCCGGAGATCGAGACCTTCGGCGCGGCGGGCTTCTTCGGCGTGGCCATGTACTACCAGGGCGCGACGGACGTGCGCCCGCGGCCGCTGTGCCCGGTCGCCGTCCGGCCCCGGCATTACGTCGGCGAGGTCAAGGCCGACCCCGCCTCCGTCATCGCGCGCTGGCGCCGCGCGCGCCGGCGCCAGTCCGGCCGCCTGGGCGAGCTCCGGCATCGCTTCGACGGCACGTTCCTCGGGGGCTACGTCATCACGACGCTGGCGGGGCCGCTGTCGATCCTTCCGCTGGTCCTGCGCGTCGTCTTCCCGGGACTGGCCCGCCGCTGGCTGCGCGCCCTGCCCCTGCCCGGGGCGCCCGCCACCCGCCTGCTGCTCGATCGCCGTCCGGAGGCCCCCCCCGCCGGCGCGCACTACGGGTACACGAAGGAGGAGATGGCCTCCGTCGTCGCGACTCTGCTCAAGGACCTCGGCGTCGCGGACCGGCTGGCGCCCGTCGTCGTCGTGGCGGGCCACGGCTCGACGAGCCTCAACAACCCGCACGCGGCCGCCTACGACTGCGGCGCCTGCGGCGGCGGGCCGGGCGGTCCGAACGCCCGCGCCTTCGCGCAGATGGCCAACGACCCCGCCGTGCGCGAACTGCTGGCCCGGCGCGGCCTCGCCGTCCCCGCGCGCACGCGCTTCGTCGGCGCGATGCGCAACACCAGCGACAACTCGGTGACCTTCTACGACCTCGACCTCCTGCCCCCGGAGCGCAGGGAGGAGTTCGACCGCGTCGCGGCGATCTTCGCCCGCGCGCGGCGCCGGGAGGCGCACGAGCGCTGCCGGCGCTTCGAGTCCTTCCCGCTCGGCGGCGGCCACGGCGCCGCGCTCGCCCACGTCGAGGCCCGCGCGCAGGACCTCGCCCAGCCGCGCCCCGAATTAGGTCACGCCACGAACGCCTTCTGCGTGGTGGGCCGCCGCTCGCGCACGCGCGGCCTCTTCCTCGACCGCCGCGCCTTCCTGCTCTCCTACGATCCGACCCGCGACGCGGACCTCTCCGCCCTCGAGAGGGCGCTGGGCGCCGCCGTGCCCGTCGTCGCCGGCATCTCGCTCGAGTATTACTTCAGCCGCGTCGATCCGGACGGCTACGGCTGCGGCACCAAGCTCCCCCACAACGTCGCCTCCCTGCTCGGCGTCATGAACGGGACCCAAAGCGACCTGCGCCCGGGGCTGCCCCGGCAGATGGTCGAGATCCACGAACCCGTGCGTCTCTTCCTCGTCGTCGAGTGCTCCCCGGAAGACCTCGAGCGCGTCCTGGAGCGCTTGCCCTCCGTCCGCGGCCTCCTGGACCGCCGCTGGCTGTTCGCGGCCGCGCTCGACCCGGAGTCCGGCGTCCTGCGCCTGCGCGAGGCCTCGGGCTACCGGGAGTGGAGCCCGGAGGCCCCCGTCCCCCGAGCGGCGGGCGATTCCGCGGCGTGGTACGCGGGGCGGCGGGATCATCTGCCGATCGCCGAGATCGTCCCCCCGGAAGGGCGCCCGTGAATCCGCTCCTGCACGACGCGATCCTGGCCGCCCTGGCCGCGCCGGCCGCCCTGCTGGTCCTCCTGGCCCTGCCGAGTCTCTGGAGCCGTCCGTGGAGCGAGAGGCAGGCGGGCCTTCTGATCCGCGCCGCCTTCGCGGCGGCGCTCGCCGCCCTCGCCGCGGCCGCCCTCGCCTACGCGGCCGACCCCCGCGCGCGCGTCGTCCTGCGCCTCGGCGACTGGTTCTCCCGCGAGGGCGGCTTCGCCTTCGATCTCCTGATCGACGGCTGGTCGCTGGCCTTCGCGGCGCTGGCCGTGGGCATCTGCGGGATCGTCTCGTCGTTCTCGTTCCGCTATCTGCACCGCGAGGAGGGCTTCCACCGGTATTTCATGCTCCTCGTCGCCTTCGTCCTCGGCCTCGAGCTGGTGGCGCTGGCGGGCTCCATCGAGGCCTTGTTCGCGGGCTGGGAGATCCTCGGCCTGAGCTCGGCCCTGCTGGTCGCGTTCTTCCACGACCGGCCGGCGCCGGTCGAGAACGGCTTCCGCGTGCTGACCTTCTACCGGATCGGCGACGCCGCGATGCTGACGGCCGCCGTCCTCCTCCACCACTGGGCGGGCAGCGACAGCCTGTCCCTGCTGTTCTCCGGCGACGCCGGGCGCCTCGCCCGCCTGGGAGACGGGCCGGTGCTCCTGATCGCCGTCCTGATCCTCGCCGCCGCCGCCGCCAAGAGCGCCCTCCTGCCGTTCTCGACCTGGCTCCCGCGGGCGATGGAGGGGCCGACGCCCTCGAGCGCCGTCTACTACGGCGCGCTCTCCATCCACGCCGGCTGCTTCCTGCTCCTTCGGGCGTCGGCGCTGGTGCGCTCCTCGACGGCCGCCTGCGCCCTGACGGCGGCCGTGGGGCTGACCACGGCCGCCTACGCGGCGGTGGTCGGCCGGGCCCAGTCCGACGTCAAGTCCAGGCTCTGTTTCGCTTCGCTGACGCAGGTCGGCATCATCGTCGTGGAGATCGCCCTGGGCTGGAACGTCCTGGCCTTCGTCCACATGACGGGCAACATCTGCCTGCGGCTCCTCCAGTTCCTGAGCGCGCCCAACATCCTCCACGACCTGCGCGCGCTCGAGAACGACCGCGGCGCGGGCCTCGCCGCCTCGGCCGAGCCTCCGACGCCCTTCGCCCGCGCCCTCTACCTGTTCGCGCTGGAGCGGGGCTTCCTCGACGGGATGACCGCGCTCTGGGTCGAGCGCCCGCTCGAGCGGCTGGTCGCGGGCATGGAAAGGCTCGATCGCCGGCTCTGCCGGGTCCCGCTCGCGCTGGTCGGAGGCCGCGATGACGCCTGAGCGTCTGGCGCATCTGGCGGCCCTGGAGCTCTTCCCGGGCGCGGTCCTGTCGGCCTACGGCCTGGGCCTGCGCGGGAGGCGCCTCGAGCGCCTGGCGGCCGCCTGCGCCGGCCTGGCGACGGCGCTCGCGGCGCTCCCGCTGGCCGGGTCGGGCTTCGGGAGCCTGTCCCTCGTCCTGACCCCGTTCGCCGCGTTCCTGTGGTTCCTGGGAGCGGTGGTCGCCCCCCGCGTC
>JAGWRY010000234.1 GCA_028869495.1 Elusimicrobiota bacterium
CGAGATCCGCGCGCGCCTGCTCCCGCCGTCCGCCAAGGGATGAAGCCCGCCCGATGGACAAGCCCGCCCTCTCCTGTTATACTCTGACCCGTCCATGAAAACGCGGCTTCTCGCGGTTTTCGCGGCGCTGGCCGCCCTGTCCGCGGCCTGCAGCCCGCCGCTCCACGTCTCCTACGGCTCCGTCTCGGGCGATTGGACGGCGGAGGTCCCGTGGGGCTGGAGGGTGATCGCCGACGCCCAGGGCAAGGACTTCTCCGAGGCGAACTTCGTCGGCCCCTTCAACCGCGACTTCTACCTCGGCGCGCCCAGCCTCAGCGTGCGCTGGTACCGGGACTTCGCCCCGCACCGCCTGCGCGACGGGAGCCTCGAGATGTACGCGAACGCGGACGACTTCATCGCCCAGACCCTGCGCGACGTCTACGGGAAGGACCGCTACCTGTACGCCGACGGCGTCGGGCCCGGGGGCTCCCGGGACTACATCCCGAAGCCGCTGGACATCACCCTGAAGCTGTCGGGCCTGCCCGCGAAGTACTTCATCGTCCTGTCGCCGACGCCGGCGCCCAAGGACTACCATTGGGGGATCTCGCTGGACAAGAACGGGAACGCGATCAACGAGCGCATGCACGCCTACGCGGTCGTGCCGATGAACGGCGGCTTCTACGTCCTCTGCTACCCCGCGACCAAGCGCGGCTTCGACGAATACGA
Organism: Elusimicrobiota bacterium; assembly: GCA_028869495.1. GTDB lineage: Bacteria > Elusimicrobiota > Elusimicrobia > UBA1565 > UBA9628 > GWA2-66-18. The sequence goes on from JAGWRY010000234.1 coordinate 706, forward strand.
CAAGTTCTTCTGGCGTCTGGCCAACACCTTCCATCCGCTCGCCGACGGTCCCGGCGGCCCGGCGATCCACCGCCTGCCCGGCCTCATGGCTGCCGGTTCCTGACCCCTGGCCGCGCCGGGGTCCCTGTGCTAAACTGACGACATGCCCGCCGTTGCTCCCCGACGTCCGCGCTCCCGGACCCGCGACGTGCGGCTGGCCGTCCTGATCCGGGCCAAGCCCGACGTCGTCTACAAGGCCCTGACCTCGGCGCGGGAGCTGACCCGCTGGTGGCTGTTGGGCGCCGAGACCGACGCGCGCAACGCGGGCCGCGTCCGGATGGTCTGGCCGCGCGTGCGCCGGAGCGACGGCAGCCGCTGCGACGGCTTCGGCGAGCGCGAGGGCGTCTTCGTGGATCTGGAGCCCGGGCGCAAGGTCGCCTGGCTCTTCAAGCCGGTCCGCGGCGACCGCCGCGCGCCGCCTCTGGTCAGCGTCTTCGTCGGCGCGAAGGGCGCGGCCAGCGAGGTCGTCTTGGTCCACGCGGGCTTCCCGTCCGGCCCGTCGGCCGACGAGCTCTACCGGGGCTATGCGCGCGCCTGGGAGGACGGCCTGGCCAAGCTCAAGCTGTATCTCGAGACCGGCCGCACCTGCAAGATGGAGTGCCTGGACCTGGAGGCCGCGCGCATCCTGTCGCGGTCGCGCCGGTGAGCGCCGCCGCGCTGCTCCTCGCGGTCCTGGCCGGGGCCCTGATCGCGGGACTGGCCTTCTACGCGGTCTTCTTCTCGGCGCGCAAGAACGAGGAGGCCTCCCGCGCCCAGCTGAGGGAGGACTTCCGCCAGTTGCTCGAGCTCTCCGAGCAGAAGCTCGAGACCGAGCGCGAGCGCCGCATCGGCGAGCTCGGCAGGGAGCGCGCCGCCGTCGAGAGCGCCGTCGCGGGCCTGGCCGAGCGCCTGAAGTCCTACGAGGAGATGATGCGCCGCTTCGAGGCGGACCGCTCGACCAAGTACGGCTCGCTCGAGAAGGGCCTGCAGGACGCCGCCGCCCAGACCGCGAAGCTCGCCTCCTCGACCGAGGGCCTGCGGGCCCTGCTGGACAACTCCCGCGCCCGCGGCCAGTGGGGCGAGCGCATGGCCGACGACATCCTGCGCGCGTCAGGCCTGCAGGAGGGCGTCCAGTACCTGAAGAACCGCGCGCTCGACACCTCGGCCTCGCGCCCCGACTTCACCTTCCTGCTCCCCGAGGGGCGCAAGCTCAACATGGACGTGAAGTTCCCGCTCGACAACTGGCTGAGGTTCTCGCACGCGGCCGCCGAGGAGGAGCGCGCGCGCTTCAAGAAGGACTTCGAGCGCGACGTGAAGGGCCGGATCAAGGAGATCCAGAAGCGCGACTACGTCAGCCCCGAGGAGGGCACCCTCGACTACGTGCTCCTGTTCATCCCGAACGAGCAGGTCTACGCGTTCATCCAGGAGTCCTTCCCGGGCCTCGTGGACGAGGCCCTCTCCCAAAAGGTCGTCCTGTGCTCGCCGTTCACGCTCTACGCGGTGCTGGGCGTCGTGCGCCAGGCCTTCGACAACTTCCACTTCGCGCAGGCGACCCAGGAGGTCCTGAAGCTGATCTCCCAGTTCGCGACGACCTACGACACGTTCAAGGGCCGCTTCGAGGACCTGGGCAAGAAGCTGGACGGCCTGCAGAAGACCTACGACGAGATCGCGGGCGCCTCGTTCAAGCGCCTGGACGCCTCGATCGCGAAGATCGAGCGCGTGCGCCGGGGCGAGGAGAAGCCCGAGGCGCCGCGGCTGCCGGCCGACCTCGGCTAGGGCGTCCTAGGCGCCGCAGGCCCCGCCGCCGCAGCAGGGGCCGCCGCTCGTCTCGCAGGTCTTGGGCGCGGCGCGGCCCTTCGAGGCGACCTTCGGCACGCCGTCGCTGACCCGCACGACCTCGCCGGTCTTCCGGTCGTACTTGTAGGTGCCGGTGATCCCGGCGGGCGTCTTCTCGGGGGCGGTCTTCGTCTTGGCCATGCCCTTATTGTACCCCGTCAGGCCGCGGAAAACGAGACCCCGGTCAGCGCCTCCGAGACCTCCCACAGGCGCCGGGCGGCGGCCTCGTCCTTGGCCTGCGGGCGGCAGTCCACGCGGACCGGGCGGCCGCGCATCTCGCGCCAGCCGTCCGGGCCGTAGTAGCCGCCGGGGACGACGTCCGGGGAGGTCGCCGCGAACAGGATCGGCTCGGCCCCGGCCTCCTCGCTCTGGCTGTAGAGGGGGGCGAAGAGGTCGGCCAGGCGCGTCCAGACGTTGGGGGTCCCGCCGCCCAGCCCGTTGACGACGATCCGCGTCCGGGCGACGCCGGGGTGGGCCGGGGCGCTCAGCAGGCCCCAGCCGGCGGCGTCCGAGCGCCGCTGGAGTTCGAAAGCGAAGAGGAGGTTGGCGAGCTTGCTCTGGGCGTAGGCCTTCCAGGGCACGTAGCGGCGCTCGCCCATCAGGTCCGCGAAGTCCAGGCGCCCGCTCCGGTGGGCGATCGAGGCCACGCAGACCACGCGCGGGGCCTTCCCGCGGCGCAGGGCGGGCAGGAGCAGGGCCGTCAGCGCGAAGTGCCCCAGATGATTGGTCGCGAACTGGATCTCGTGGCCGGCGGCGCTGGTCTTGCGGCGCAGGGGGGCCATGATCCCCGCGTTGTTGACCAGCAGGTCCAGGGGGCGGGCGGCCTCGGCGGCCGCGAAGGCGCGCACGGAGGCCGGATCCGAGAGGTCGAGCGCGCCCAGGTTCGCCCGGGCGCCCGGGACCAGCCCCTTCAGGCGCTTCAGGGCCGTCTCGCCCTTCTCCCGACTGCGGCAGGCCAGCGTCACGTCGGCGCCCCGGCGGGCCAGTTCCAGGGCCGCGTGCCAGCCGATGCCGCTGTTGGCGCCGGTCACGATCGCGCGGCGGCCGTCCTGGGGGGGGATGTCCGAGGTCGTCCAGGCCATGGGGCATTGTAGCGCAAAAGGGGAGCCCCCCGCCCGGGGGGGCGGGGGGCTCCGGTTGCGGCCGACGTCGGCTCGTTTAGAGCTTGACGACGTTGGCGGCCTTGGGGCCCTTGTCCGTCTGCATGAGATCGAACTGGACCGACTGGTTCTCGGCGAGGGTCCGGAAGCCGTTGCCCTGGATCACGGTGTGGTGGACGAAGACGTCCGCGCTGCCGTCATCGGGCGTGATGAAACCGTAGCCCTTCTGGTCGTTGAACCACTTCACTTTTCCTTGCATGCTCATGCTAAGTAATACCTCGGTTTGCGGCATTTGACGGGCCCTCGGCGGGGCCCCCCTCGACGACGGGGCAATTGCGATTATACCACCATCGTCCGTCCGTCAAGTGTCATTTTTTCTCTTTTCGAGGCGATATTTTGGCACCCTGTCGACGGGACCTTCGGGGCCGTCCGGGGGGCGTCCTCCGGCCCGCCCGGAGCGGGCCGAAAGCCTCATTCGGCCGGGCGGAGTTCTTCGTAGAATGGGTTTTATTATGAAGACCCTGTGGACCCTCCCGCTCCTCCTCGCCGCCCTGGCCGCCCCCGCCGCCGCGGAGCCCGGCCGGACCGCCGCGCTGACCGCCTTGATCGCGGCCCTGCCCCTCAAGAACCCGAACGCCGACCCGTCCTACTTCGAGTTCCAGAGCGGCACGATCGCCGACCAGCTGGCCGCCTGCCACGACGACCCGGCCGAGATGGCCTTCATGGAGCGGCTGATCGCCGAGATCGACCGCTTCATGGGCCCGAACGGGGCCGGGCGCCGCGCCCTGGTCGCCGAGCTGAAGACCTGGCCGGAGTTCTCGGGGGAGCATCGGGGAGACCTGGACTCCCTGTCCGGCGGCCTGATGATCGCCCCGGACATGGTCAAGGCCAGCCTGGTCGCCAAGGACTGCCGGACCCTGCTGGGGCTCCATTACGGCAACGGCGCGAGCCGCGACGAGCTGCTGGGCGCCGTCAAGGACGCGCGCGCGCGCCTGGAGTCGGAGCCGGCCCCGAAGGACTAGGGCTCTCTAGGCGGCGCGGGCCGCGCGGCGCGCGCGGCGGCGCGCCTCGGCGGCGTTCCAGCGGGCCTTCTCGTCCGGGGTCTCGACCAGGAGCGGCGGGACCGGCACCGGGCGGTTCTTCTCGTCTACGCAGACCATCGTGACCAGGCAGGAGTTCGTGTGGGCGCGGGTCCTTTGGAGGAGCTCCTCGGCGTAGACCTCGACGCCGATCTCGAGGGACGAGCGCCCGGTGTGGTTGACCTGGGCCTCGACGATCAGGAAGGTGCCCACGCGGATCGGGTACAGGAACTCGACGCGCTCCATCGCGACGGTCACGCAGATGCGGCCCGAGTGGCGCATCGCGCAGACCGCGGCGGCCTTGTCCACCATCTGCAGGACCTTGCCGCCGAAGACGGTGCCGTGCATGTTCGCGTCCGGAGGGAACATCAGGTCGGCGACCTCGGTCAGGGACTCGCGCACCGGCCGCGGGCGCAGGTCCGGGCGGGACTTCCGGCGGCGCTCAGCGGGCATACAGCCTCGGGCGGCGGTCGGCGAACAGGTCGTTGGCCGGGTGGACCTTCTTGTCCTTCGCGGTCCAGGGCTCGATCTCGACGACGGCGGCCTGCGCCCTCTCGGCGCTGAGCCGGAAGTAGAGCTCGCCGTTCGGGGCGACGACCTGCGACTGGCCGATGAAGCGCAGGCCGCGCTCGGCGCCGACGCGGTTGGCGGTCGCGCTGAAGACGCGGTTCTCGAGGGAGCGGATCTTCATGCCCTCGGGCCCCCAAGGCAGGACCAGGTTGGACGGGTGCGCGAGCACCTGCGCGCCCTTGAGCGCCAGGGTGCGCGCGCTCTCCGGGAAGAACCAGTCGAAGCAGATCATGACCCCGACCGTCGCGCCCTTGACCTTCTCGACCCAGAAGCCGGTGTCGCCGGGGGAGAAGAAGCGCTTCTCGCCGCCGAAGACGTGCGTCTTGCGGTAGACGCGGGCCTTCTCGCCGCGGACCAGGACCGCCGAGTTGTAGAGGCGGGCGCCCGCCTTCTCGGGGAAGCCCGCGACGATCGCGCAGCCGTTCTTGGACGAGTAGGCCTTCAGCAGCGCGACCAGCGGCCCGTCGGCCGGCTCGGCGGCGCGGCGGGCCTCGGCCTTCGTCTTGAAATTGTAGCCGGAGGCGAAGAACTCCGGCAGGACCCAGAGGTCGGCCTCGTGCCGGTCCATCAGCGCGAAGCAGTCCTTCAGGTTTTCGGAGGTCTTGAGGAATCGGGGGCGGTTCTGGACGACGCCGAGTCGGAGCTCCATAGCGCGCGCAGTCTACAAAAAAAGGACCCGCCCCTGGGATGAGGCGGGTCCTGTCCGCTTCCGGGATCCCGCGGAGGGGGGCGGGTAGGAGGAAACGGTCCTGCTTTCAGGTTAGCCCGTCCGGGGCCGCGGCGTCAGGGCCGCAGGTCCCGGGGACGTCTGGGCCCAAAGGCCTAGACGGAGGGAGCCCCTCGATTTAATAGAATCCGGCGCGATGAAAGCCGAAGAGCAGGTCGAGGGCGTCGAGCGCTTCCTGAACCTGGAGACCCGCTCGCGCGTGCTGGACCTGTGCTGCGGCGAGGGCGGGCGCACGATCGAGCTGGCCCGGCGCGGCCACCGCGTCCTCGGCCTGGACCCCGACGAGCGCGAGCTGGCCCGCGCGCGCGCCGCGGCGCGCGGCGAGCGCCTCAACGTCCATTTCGCGAAGGCCGACCCGCGCGCGATCCCGTACCGCGCCGACTTCGACGCGATCCTCTGCCTCGGCGGAGCCTTCGGGCGCCTGCCGACGGACCGCGACGACCTGCGCGCGCTCGAGAGCGCGCGCAAGGCGCTCAAGCCCGGCGGCTGGCTGATGCTCGACGTGCTCAACAAGGAGTGGCTGATGCGCCACTTCGAGGCCAACGCCTGGGAGCGGGGCGAGGGACGGCGCGGCGCGGTCGTGCTGGACCAGGTCACCTTCGACTTCGAGCGCGGGCGCCTGGACAACCGGCGCACGATCGTCGCCCCCGACGGGCGGCGCACGCCGGCGCCGCAGAGCGTGCGGATCTACGCGCTGACCGAGCTGAAGGCCCAGATCGAGCGCGCGGGCCTCGACTACCGGCGCTGCTGGGGCGGCTTCGACGGCTCCGCCTACGGCATGGACAGCCCGCGCCTGATCGCGCTGGCCCAGCGCCCGCGCGAGGACGCGCGGCCGCGCCGGGCTCCCGACGACGGGCTGCCCAAGGCGATCCGCATCAAGGGACGGCGTTGATCGCGGCGGCCTTGGGCGCCGCGGGCGTCCTGGCCGCGATGCTCTTCGCGTCGCGCGCGCCGGCCGGCGCGGACTTCCTCCTGCCGCGGCGCGGCGGCTGGGCGCTCTTCCGCGCGGTCATGGCCGTGAACGCCTCGCCGGCGGGACGTCTCGCCTTCGAACTGCTGGCCGCCCTCGCGCTCCTGGCCTGCGCGGCGGGCGCGGCGCTCTCCCTGCGGCGGGCGGTGCGCCGCCGGCCGGCGTCCTGGAGCGCGCGGCTCGGGCTCGCGATGGGGCCGCTGTTCGCGGCGCTGCTGGCCGCGCGCCTGCTCTCGCGCTCGCTCGACCTGCTCGAGCTCGTCTGGTTCCCGTACGGAGGGGCGGACGCCTTCGTCCTGCCGGCTTCCGCGGCGATCTTCGCGCTGGCCTTGGTCCCGGCGGCCCTGGCCGCGCGCGAATGGGCGGGCGGGCGCCGCCGGCGTGCGAGCCTCCTGCTGGGGGCGCTGATCGCGCTCGACCTCGGCGGCGGCCTCTATGCGGCCGCGCACGGCGTCGGGCGCGTCTGGAGCCCGCCGCCGGGACCCGGGAAGACCCTCTACGCGGTGCTCGTCCCGCGCCCGCGCGCGTCGGGCGCCGGCGTCTACGTCCTGGCGCCAGACGTCTTCTCGGACGGAGGCGGCGCCGCCGCG
>JAGWRY010000235.1 GCA_028869495.1 Elusimicrobiota bacterium
CCACGGGATGATCGCGCCCACCACGCCCACGGGCTCGCGCACCGTGTAGTGGAGGAACTTCGCGCCCGGGTAATAGGGGACCGAGACCGGCGTCGTGTCCCCGTTGAGCTTGGTGGGCCAGCCGCCGTAATAGCGCAAGAGCGCGACGGAGAGGGGGAGATCGCCGCTCTTCGCTTCGCGGATCACCTTGCCGTTGTCGAGAGACTCGAGCTGGGCGAAGGCCTCGGCGCGCGCCTCGAGGAGGTCGGCGGCCTTGTGCAGGACGCGCTCGCGCTCGGCGGGCGTCATCTTCGCCCACGGGCCCTCGAGAGCCCGGCGCGCGGCGGCGACCGCCGCGTCGACGTCGGCCGCGTCGCCCTCGGCCACGGTCCCGAGCGTCTCGCCGGTCGCGGGGTTCAGCGTCGCGAAGGTGCGGCCCGCGGCGGCGTCGACGGGGGCGCCGCCGATCAGCAGCTTGTGGCTGCGTCGGGACAGGAAGTCCTTCAGAAGAGGATGGAGGTCGGGAAGGGTCGCCGTGCTCATGGTCTCTCCGTGCGGCGCGTCGTCGAGGGTTCGATCCATTGAAACAAATCGGCGGCGGGATTGACAGCCCCCGGAAGGGGGGCTACACTGCCGTCGTGAAGAGCGCCGCCGCCCGCGCCGGCGAAGCCGCCTTTCGGCATCAAGAGATCGCCTTCTCGGTGTGCATGGGAGGCGTCGCGCTGCTGGCGCGCGGCGACCCCGACTTCTCGCCGCAGCTGCTGTGGGCCTTCGCGGCCCTGCTCGCCTTCAACCTCGGCTACCACGTCCTCCTGCGCCGGCGCGGCGACGAGTGGACCATCCCGCTGATCTCGATGGCCGTCAACATGACCCTCGTGACGGCGGTGCTGAGCCTGTCCGGGGGCCAGGACTCCCCGTTCTGGCCGATGTACTTCCTGCCGATCTTCACCGCCTGCCTGTACCTGGACGCGCGCCACGTCGCCTTCGCCGCAGCCGCCTCGATCGCCTTCCTCGGCTGCCTCTACCTCGGCGCGCCGGCGCAGACGCCGCTCTGGGCCTTCGCCGAGTTCGCGCTGAAGGCCGCCGTGCTGGCCTTCTCGGGCGGGGTGACCGCCGCCCACGCGTTCCGCGAGCGCCGCGCGAGCCGCGAGCTCGCCTCGGTCCGCGGCGAGCTCGACGCGCTGGCCGCCAGCCTCGAGCGCCTCGAGCAGGCGCGGCTGGAGGCGGGCGGGGGCTTGCCGCGCCTGCTGTCCGGGCTGATCTACGACCTCAACGGCCGCGTGGCCCTGATCCGCGGGCGCGCCGAGCTCTTGGCCGCCACGCTCGAGGAGAGCGCCCCGCAGGCCGAGGACGCGCGCGCCGTCGCCGAGTCCGCGCGCGCTCTCGGCCGCTTCGGCTCGGACCTCCTGCGCGTCCTGCGCCGGGCCGCGGAGGAGGCCGGCGACTGCGAGGTCGGCCCGCTCCTCGAACAGGTCCTCGGCCTCGTCGAGCACCGCCTGCGCCCGCGCGGCCTGCGCCTGGAACGCCGCATCGAGGCGGACCTCCCCGCCGCGCGCGTCGGGGCGCCGCACCTCCAGCAGGCCCTGCTCGACCTCCTCGACGCGGCCGTCGACGCCTGCCGGCGCGAAGGGACGATCACGGCGTCGATCGAGCGCGGGGAGGACGAGCTGAGCCTGCGCCTCGCCTTCGAGGCCCCGGACGGCTACGCCCCGGACGCGCCTTCGGCCCAGCGCCGCCTGCTCGAGCCGTTCGGCGCCTCGGTCGAGGCCCTCGGCATGGGGCGCTCCTGCGCCTACGCGATCCGCCTGCCGCTCGGCGCCGGGCGCGGCGTCCGGCGCTGAAGAGGCCGAAGCGTCGCGTGGGAGCGTGTTGACGCACGCGCATCCGAATGATAATATTGATCGTCGGATAATTTTTATCGACAGGTGACCCCATGAACGCCCGCCTCCCCGCCGTGCTCGCGCTGGCCCTGCTCGCGGCCGCCGTCTCGGCCTCCCGCGCCGACGACTTCGGCGGCGGGCCGCAGTACCCGTACAAGGTCCCGCTGGGGCTGAAGGCCCCGAGCGTGCCGGACGACGATCCGGTCACCGACGCGAAGGTCGCGCTCGGGAAGAGGCTCTACTTCGACAAGCGCCTGTCGCGCGACGGCACGGTCTCCTGCGCGACCTGCCACGACCCGAACCGGGGCTGGACCGACGACGCGCCGGTCTCGACCGGGATCAAGGGCCAGCACGGCACGCGCTCGGCGCCGACCGTGCTCAACGCCGCCTACATGGACGCGCAGTTCTGGGACGGGCGCGCGGCGAGCCTCGAGGAGCAGGCGAAGGGGCCCATCGAGAACCCGGTCGAGATGGGCTTCACGCACAAGGAGGCGGCCGCGCGCATCGCCGGCGTCAAGGGCTACGCGCCGTACTTCAAGGCCGCCTTCGGCGACGACCGGGTCGACATCGACCGCATCGTCCAGGCGATCGCGACGTTCGAGCGGACCGTGCTGACCGGGGACTCCCCGTACGACCGCTGGGAGGCCGGCGACAAGACGGCGATGAGCGCGTCCGCCGTGCGCGGCTTCGACCTCTTCAACGACCCGAAGAAGACCGACTGCGCGTTCTGCCACAGCGGCTTCAACTTCTCCGACTCCGACTATCACAACCTCGGCGTCGGCCTGGACAAGAAGAAGCCGGACCTCGGGCGCTTCGTCGTGACGAAGGACCCGAAGGACTGGGGCGCCTTCAAGACGCCGACCCTGCGCAACCTGAAGGACACCGCGCCGTACATGCACGACGGCTCGGAGAAGACCCTGCGCCAGGTCGTCGAATTCTACAACCGCGGCGGGAGGAAGAACCCGCACCTCGACGGACGCATCCGTCCCCTGCACCTGACGAAGAGGCAGGTCGACGACCTGGTCGCCTTCCTGGGCGCGCTGAACGGCGACGAGGTCAAGGTCGCGCCGCCGGCCCTGCCCGAGTGACGCCCGAGCGCCCGCGCTGGCCGGAGGACCGCTGGGAGGCCGTCTCGCCCTTCCCGTTCGCGGCGGCGCGCGGCGCCTTCGCCGGGATGACGTCGAGCGAGGGTCGCATCGTCCTGCGCTACTACCGGCGACCCGACGGCTCCCTCGTCGCGACCGCCGATTTCGGGCCGCTGTCGGAGGGCGCGCCGGGGCTGGTGCACGGCGGGGCCATCCTGACCGCGCTCGACGAGGCGCTGGGCGCGGCGGCGTGGCTGGCCGGCGCGCGCTGCATGACCGCGCGCCTGACGACCGAGTTCCGGCGCGGGACGCCCCTGGGCGCGGAGCTGCTCGTCACGACGCGGCTGCTCCGGCGGCGCGGACGCGTGATCGACCTGGACGGCGAACTGGTCGGCGCCGGGGGGACGCGGTACGCGTCGGCCGTCGGCCGCTACGTCGAGCTGACCGCGCCCCAGCTGAAGGCGATCTTCGGCCGCCGGGACTGACGCCCTACTCGCGCTCGAGGACCTCGTTCATCGCCGCGGGAAAGCGCGCGGCGAGAGCCCGGAACTCCTCGATCCTCGGGTCGCCGGCGCGGAAGGCGACGATCAGCGGCGGCGGGCGCCGCGTCGCGGGATCGGGCTCGTAGCTCGCGAAGAACATGTACCAGACCGACTCGTCGAGGGGCTCCCCGCCGCGGACCGAGGACGGGAGGTCCGGCGCGACGCGCGCCAGCGCCGCGCGCGCCGCGGCGGCGGCTGGCCCGGCGAACGCCGCCTCGGACGGCGCGAGCTTGAGGACCTCGGCGCAGAACGCGCCGAGTTGGCCGTCGTCCCAGCCGTCCAAGTAGGCCAGCACGCCGCCGCGCGGCCGGGACGTGCCGGCCCACGACGCGGCCTCCTCGGGGCGCTCCAGCGCCGCGAGCCAGACCTCGCGCCCGTCCAGCTCGGCGGCCTTCTCGAGACTCATCGCGACAGTGTAGTCCGCGCGGGGGCGGCGGCGCAAGCGGGGGCGGGAAAAAGCTAGAATAAGCCCATGAAACTCGCGAAAAGCTTCTCGCGCCTCGGCACCGAGACCGCCTTCGAGGTTCTGGCCCGCGCCCGCGCGCTGGAGGCGAAGGGCCGCAAGGTCGTCCACCTCGAGATCGGCGAGCCGGACTTCGACACGCCCGCCAACATCCGCGACGCGGCCAAGAGGGCCCTCGACGCCGGCTTCACGCACTACGGCCCGTCGGCGGGCCTGCCCGAGGCGCGCAAGGCCGTCGCCGAGTACGTCGCGCGCACGCGCGGCGTGCCGGTCGCGCCCGAGGAGACGCTGATCGTGCCCGGCGGCAAGCCGGTGATCTTCTTCACGATCCTGGCGCTCCTCGACCCGGGCGACGAGGCGATCTACCCGAACCCGGGCTTCCCGATCTACGAGTCGATGATCGAGTACGTCGGCGGGAAGGCCGTGCCCCTGCCGATCCGCGAGGAGAACGACTGGGACTTCGACCCGGCCGAGCTCGAGCGCCTGCTGAGCCCGAAGACCAAGCTCGTGATCCTGAACTCGCCGGCCAACCCGACCGGCGGCGTGATGTCGGCCGCGACGATGGAGCGCGTCGCGCGCGCGCTGCGCGACAAGGCCCCGCAGGCGGTCCTTCTCTCCGACGAGATCTACTCGCGCATCGTCTACGAGGGGGAGCACCGCTCGCTCTTGAGCCTGCCCGGCATGAAGGAGCGCACGGTGCTCCTCGACGGCTTCTCGAAGACCTGGGCGATGACCGGCTGGCGCCTCGGCTACGCGGTCGCGCCGAAGCCCTTGATCGACGCGATGGCCAAGCTCGCGACCAACGACCACTCCTGCACGGCGTCCTTCGCGCAGATCGCCGCGGTCGAGGCTCTGCAGGGCCCGCAGGACTCGGTGACGGCGATGGTCGCCGAGTTCCGCCGCCGCCGGGATGCGATCGTCTCCGGCTTGAACGCGCTCCCCGGCGTCTCCTGCCGCAGCCCGCGCGCCGCCTTCTACGTCTTCCCGAACGTCAAGGGACTGGGCCTGAAGTCGAAGGCGCTGTCCGACGCCCTGCTCGACAGGGCCGGGGTCGCCTGCCTGCCCGGCACCTCGTTCGGCGCCTACGGCGAGGGCTACCTGCGCTTCTCGTACGCGAACTCCGTCGAGAACATCGAGGCGGCGCTGGCGGCGATGCGCGACGCCCTGCCCGGGCTGGCCGCCGCGCCCGCCCGGTGAGCGCGGCGCCCTCCAAGCCGCGCTGGGGCGACGAGGACCGCGCGGCCCTGCGCCGCCTGCTCGCCTACGTCCGCCCGCACCGCCGGCGCCTGATCCACGCCTGCCTCGTGATGTGCGGGGTCGCCGCGATCAGCGGCGCGATCGTCGAACTGCTGGGGCCGCTGACGAACGTGATCTTCGTCCAGAGCACGCCGGACGAACTCGAGCGCATCGCGCTGGCGATCCCGGCGATCTTCTTCCTGAAGCTGGTCTTCCAGTACACGCAGAGCTACCTGATGAGCTGGCTCGGGCAGAAGATCACGCAGGAGATCCGCGAGGACCTGTTCACGCACCTGCACGCGCTCTCGATGGACTTCTTCTGGAAGAGCAAGAGCGGCGAGGTGATGGCCAAGCTCACCAACGACATGAACGCCCTGCAGTCGGCCCTGCAGTTCGTGCCGCTCTACGTGATCCGCGACTCGCTGACCGTCGTCGTGATGCTGGTCGTCATGTTCATCGCCAACGCGAAGTTCGCCCTGCTGGCGCTCCTCGTGATCCCGATCGCCGGCGGCGTGCTCGGGGTCCTGGGCCGCAAGCTGCGCGCGTCGTCGCGGCGCGGGCAGGAGGTGATGGGGGACATCTACCACCGCTTCCAAGAGAGCCTGCAGGGGATGCTCGTCGTCAAGTCCTTCAACTACGAGGCGGGCGCGATCGCCAAGTTCCGCCGCGAGAACGACGAGTTCTTCCACCAGATGATGCGCTACTTCCGCGCGACCGCGCTGTCGGGCCCGCTGATGGAGTTTTTGGGCTCGCTGATCCTGGCGCTGATCGTCTGGAAGAGCGGCCAGGCGATCCATCTCGGCGAGATGAGGCCGGCCCAGTTCGCGGTCTTCATCGGCTGCTTCTTCATGGTCTACGGCCCGACGAAGAACCTGGCCCGCGCGAACTCGACTCTACAGCTCGGCCTGGTCGCGGCGGGGCGGATATTTTCCGTGCTCGACGAAAAGCCGAGCGTGACCGAGCCGGCCGAGCCCAAGCCGTTCCCGGCCTTGAACCGGGGCATCGTGTTCGACCATGTGTCTTTCCGTTATCCCGGCCGCGAGACCTGGGCCCTCCGGGACGTCTCGCTGACCATCGAGCCGGGGAAGGTCGTCGCCCTCGCCGGGCCGTCCGGCTCCGGCAAGACGACGTTCGTCCATCTCCTGCTGCGCCTGTTCGACCCGACCGAAGGGAGGATCACGATCGACGGCGTCGACCTTCGCGAGATGTCGTGCCACGACCTGCGCGCGAAGGTCGGGCTCGTCTCGCAGGAGACGATCCTCTTCAACGACACGGTCTTCGGCAACGTCGCGATCGGGCGCGAGGGCGCCTCGCGCGCCGACGTCGAGTCGGCGCTGCGGACCGCCGACGCCGCGGAGTTCGTGTCCACGCTCGCGCAGGGCCTCGACACGCCGCTCGGCGACCGCGGCGCGCGCCTGTCGGGCGGCCAGCGCCAGCGCCTGGCGATCGCGCGCGCGGTGCTCAAGGACCCGAAGCTGATGATCCTCGACGAGGCGACGTCGAACCTCGACACGGGCAGCGAGCGCGCGGTTCAGGCCGCGCTCGAGCGCCTGTTCCCGGGGCGAACGGTCGCGATGATCGCGCACCGGCTCTCGACCGTGCAGAAGGCCGACCGCATCGTGATCCTGCGCAACGGCCGCGTCGAGGAGTCGGGGACGCACGCGGAACTGCTGGCCGACAACGGCGTCTACGCGACGCTGACGCGCTACCAGCAGCTCGAGGCCCCGCCCGCCTGATGCGAGCCGTGATCTTCGACATGGACGGGGTCATCGTGGACTCCGAGGCGCAGTGGAAGGCGCTCGAGGCCGAGTTCTTCCGCGCCGCGATCCCGGGCTGGCGCGAGGAGCACCACGCCCAGCTCGTCGGCCTGGGGGTCGAGGACGTCTACGAGCACCTGTCCCGGACCCACGGCCTGAAGATGGGCAAGACCGAGTTCCTGGGACGCAGCGACGAGGTCGCGCGCAAGGTCTACCTCCAGCGCGTCGAGCTCGCCCCGGGCTTCGTGGACCTCGCCCTCGGCCTCAAGCACCGGCGCATCAAGACCGCGATCGCGTCCTCGTCGCCGTCGCGCTGGATCGCCCACGTCGTCGACCGCTTCAGCCTGTCGCCGCTCCTCGACGAGATCGTCTCCGCCGACGACGTCGGCGGGCGCACGAAGCCTCTTCCCGACATCTACCTGGAGGCCGCGGCGCGCCTGAAGGTCCCGACGCCCGACTGCCTGGCGATCGAGGACTCGGCGATCGGCCTGCTGGCGGCCAAGCGCGCGGGCCTCAAGTGCGCGGCCCTGCGCACCGCGCACAACGCGGAGCAGGACCTGTCGACGGCGGACTTCGAGCTGTCCGGCTTCCCGGGACTCGACTACGAGAGGCTGACGGCGCGGCTCAAGGCCGCCTGAGCGTCGACGAAGCGCGTCCAGTCGGCGCGCCGGCGCTCGGCCTCGGCGCGCGGCATCCGCGGCCGGAACGTGCGCTCGACCGGCGCCTCGGTCATCGCCTCGGCCCACGGGCGCCCGGCGGCCGCGGCGGCCAGGGAGGCCGCGCCCAGCGCGGTCGCCTCGGTCTCGCGGCGGCGCTCGAGCGGGACGCCGAGCAGGTCCGCCGAGAAGGCCATCATCGCGGCCGCGCGCGACAGGCCGCCGGCGATCCGCGCCGAGGGGAACTCGACGCCGCCGCCGCGCATCGCGGCCGCGATGTCGGCGAGCAGGAAGCACAGCCCCTCGGCCGTCGCGCGGACCAGGTCCGCCGGCCGAGTCTGCGAGGTCAGGCCGAACCAGGCGGTCTTGGTCCGGTAGTCCCAGCGCGGGGCGCCCAGGCCTCCGATCGCGGGCAGGGCCAGCACGCGGGCGCGCGAGCGGCGGAATGCCTCGTCGATGCGCGTCGGGTCCTTCATCAGGCCCAGGTCCGCCAGCCACTCGAACGAGGTCCCGGCCGCGTGGACGGTGCCCTCCTGCAGGAAAACCGGGGCCGAGCCGCCGATCTGCCAGCCGACGGTCGTCAGCAGGCCCGGGATGCGGCGCGCGTCGGCGCCCGCGTTGACGAGCAGGAAGGCCCCGGTGCCGAAGTTCGTGACGGCGGAGCCCTCCGCGCGCGCGCCCAGGCCCAGCGCCGCGGCCTGCTGGTCCCCGACGCAGGCCAGAAGCGGGATCCTCCGGCCGCCGCGGTCGATCTCGCCCCAGGCGCCGGCGGTCGGGCGGATCTCGGGCAGGAGCTCGCGCGCGAGACGGAAGACCCTCAGCATGTCCTCGTCCCAGGACAGGGAGTCCGCGCCCATCAGCAGGGTGCGCTGGGCCAACGTCGGGTCCGCGGCGACGACGGCGCCCCGGGTCAGGCGCGCGATCAGGTAGGTCGAGAGGGGGGCGGCCAGCAGGCGCCCGGCCTCGGCCAGCGCGCGCACGCGCCGATCGCGGTCGAGGAACCAGCGGATCTTCGGCGCCGAGTAGTACGGCGTCAGGTACAGCCCGGTGCGGCCGTGGACCTCCGCGCGCAAGTGCTCGAGGCGGGCGACGACCTCGGCCGCGCGGCCGTCCATCCAGCTCGGCGCCGGGGCCGCCGGCTTGAAGGAGTCCCGCTCGCAGAAGACGACGGTCGAGCGCTGGCAGGCGAGGCCCGCGCCGACGACCTCGACCGAGCGCGGCAGGCGGGCCAGGACCTCGTCGAGCGCGGACTCCAGGCCCTTGGCCAGCGCGAGCGGGTCGTGCTCGGCCCAGCCGTCCCGCGGGCGGGACAGCCGCGCCGGCCTCTGCGCGCGCGCGAGCACGCGCCCCGACGCGTCGAAGGCGAGGACGCGCGACGACGAGGAGCCCTGGTCGAGGGCCAGCACCGCCTCGCGCGCCTTCGCGGTCATAGGGGCCGGAGCTTCAGCTCGGGGGACTCGACGCGCTCGCCTTCCTCGGCCAGGCGCTCGCGCAGGGCCGCGTCGGTCGCCGGGTCCTCGATCAGCTTGTGGACGAGCGGGGCCGAGGGGGCGAGCACCTTCTCGTAGGCGCCGGCCTCCTTGATCAGCTTGAGGACCTTCTTCTTGTCGAGGAACTCCCAGCGGACGGACGGGGACAGCGAGACCTCGAAGCCCGCGCCGAAGGCGCGCACGTAGCCCTTCTTGCGCAGCGCGTCGGCGAGCTCGCGCCCGGCCCGGTCGGCCTCCTCGCGCGCGGCCTCGGCGGCCGCCACGGCCGCGCCGTACTTGTCGACTAGGGCGGCCAGCTCCGGCTCGCCGGACGCTCTCGCGGGCGCGGCCGGGCGTCCCGCGTACTGGTCCTTGAAGACCGGGCAGAGCGGCTTGTAGTCGCACCAGCGGCAGACGGACTCGTCGGGCTTGGGCTCGAAGAGCTCCTTCTCGATCGACTCGGCCGTCGTCACGA
The DNA here is from genome assembly GCA_028869495.1 of Elusimicrobiota bacterium. Taxonomy (GTDB): domain Bacteria; phylum Elusimicrobiota; class Elusimicrobia; order UBA1565; family UBA9628; genus GWA2-66-18. The sequence goes on from JAGWRY010000235.1 coordinate 9,543, forward strand.
TGCGCGCCTTCAGCGCGTCGACGAGGGGCGCGCCGCGGCGCGTCGTGCGGTGCTCCTTGAGCGTCGGCAGGTGGTAGAAGACCAGCTCGCCGATCTCGGCGCCGAGCAGGGTCTCGCACGCGTACTGGTACATCGTCAGCTGGGCGTCGCTCTCCAGGCGCCCGGTCGCGAGCTTCTTGCCGGTCTTGTAGTCGAGCACGCGCAGGCGGCCGTCGGGCAGCTTGTCGACGCGGTCCACGCGTCCGGTGACCGGCACGCCGTCGACCTCGAAGTTGTACGCGTACTCGACGAAGTAGGGGACGTGGAAGTCCCGCGAGTGCTTGCGGTGGAACTCGGCGAGGATGCGCTTGCCCTCGGCGAAGTACTCGGCCTCCTGGGCCTCGTCGCGGTAGCCGGCCGCGACCCAGACCTCCTGGTAGTTCTTCAGCAGGTCGGCCAGCGGCGGAGGCTCGGGGGTCTTCACGCCGTAGAAGAACTCCAGCGCGGAGTGCACGCTCTGCCCGAACGAGAAGAAGTGCCTCGGCTTCTCCGGGATCTTGTCGACGTACTTGAACTTGTACTTCTGCGGGCACTCTCCGTAGAGCGAGATCGAGGAGTGCGACAGAGGACGGGGGAGCTTCACCTAGGCCTCGACCCTATCGGGCTCGGCACAGACGCGCTGTGGAAGGGCGCATTGCATCTAGTCCATTTTATCAAAGCGCAGGAGCTCGGTGTTCGGGTTCTCGTAGCCCTTCCCGCCGACGGTGGTCCGGGTCAGGCCGACCCCCGGGCAGTAGTAGTGGAAGATCCAGGCGCCCTTGATCGAATGGTCGTACTCGCGCACCTTCAGGCAGTCCTTGAACTCGCCCGCGGCGACCGAGACCGTCGCGGTCGAGGAGACGACGAGCCAGTCTACGCGGCGCCTCTTGCGGCCGCGGCCGCGCGTCGCGCTCCAGGACTGGCCGGCCTCGAACGGGTAGCGCAGGATCGGCTCGCGGCTCTTCCCGTCCACCAGCCAGATCGCCCAGTCGCTCTTGCGGTAGCTCTCCGTCTTGCGGCTGAAGACGGTCGCGCCGGCGTAGAGGACGCTGCGGATCTCGCCGCCTTCGGGCGTGGCGCGGCGCGTCTCCGAGTCCTGGCGCATCGCCTGGCCGCGGCTGGCGCTGTCGACGTAGACCCAGGACCGGCCCGCGTCCAGCGGGAAGTAGTCGGGGCAGGACAGCAGGGCCAGCTTCGCGCGCGACACGCAGGCCGGCTGGCGGGGGAAGTCGCGCGCGGCCGCCTCGAAGTCGCGCCGCGCCTCGGCCCAGCGCCCGAAGCGCTCGTAGATCGCCGCCGCGCGCAGGCGCACCTCGCAGGCGCGCGGGTCCCGCGGCAGGTCCTCCAGGAACTTCCGGTAGTGCGCGAGCGCCTCCACGGGGCGGCCCGAGTCGTCGCGCCAGGTGCCGGCGAGGTAGTGGTAGGTGTCGCAGCCGGGCAGCGCGAGGAGCGCGGCGAGCAGGACCCAGGAGGCGCGTTTCACCTCCTAGAGTATGCCATGTTCGCGGAAGCTGAAAAAGCCCGTCGCGCTGACGACGACGTGGTCCGCCAGCGGGATGCCGAGGAGCTCGCCGGCCCGCTGGAGGCGCCGGGTCGCGTCGCGGTCCTCGGCCGACGGCGTCGGGTCGCCGGACGGGTGGTTGTGGGCCGCGACGACGGCGGCCGCCGCGTGGGTGATCGCGGGGGCGAAGACCTCGCGCGGATGGACGAGGCTGGCCGAGAGGGTGCCGATCGAGACGACCTCCTGATGAACGAGCTGGCGCCGCGCGTTCAGGCACAGGATCGCGAAGTGCTCCTTGCGCGCGGCGCGCATCGCGGCGGGAACCAGGCCCGCCGCCGCGCGCGCCGAGTCCACGACCGGGCGCGGGTCCGGCCGTCCGCGCCGCGCGAGCTCCGCCGCCGCCGTCAGCG
>JAGWRY010000236.1 GCA_028869495.1 Elusimicrobiota bacterium
CTATTCTACCTCTTGCGGACGGCCCGCGAACGCCGTTTCCCCCTGGGCCGCACGAAAACGCGCCCCCGGCCGCGAACGGCCGGGGGCGTCTTTGCGGGTCGATCGGGCCTACTTCAGCTTCGCGAGCTGGGCCTCGAGCTCCCGGTAGTCGCGCTCCTTCGTGATGTCGGGCTCGACCTTGACCCAGGCGACCTTGCCGTCCGTGCCGATCAGAACGGTCGCGCGCTGGGAGACGTTGGCGGCCGGGACGAGCAGGCCGTAGGCCTTCACGGCCCGGCGGTGCATGTCGGAGAGCAGCGTGTGCTTGAGGCCCATCTTCTCCTTCCAGGCCTTGTGCGACCAGACCGAGTCCACCGAGATCGCGGCGACCTCGGCGTTCTTGCCGAAGCGCGACAGGTCCTGCGAGAAGCAGACGTTCTCCTTCGTGCAGGTCGGCGACCAGTCGAGCGGGTAGAAGAACAGCGCGACGGGCTTCTTGCCCAGGTAATCGGCCAGCTTCCACTCCTTCTTGTCGGAGTCGGGCAGGGAAAAGTCGGGCGCGGGGGCCCCGGCGGCGATCGGCGCGGTCTCGGACGCGGCGGCGATGCTCATGCTTCCTCCGTTTTGTTAAAAATGGTGCCTGACCCCTTTGTTAAATCAGGCTTTGACGAGCTTGATCTCGAGGGGCTTGGCGGTCGAGTTGCGGACGCTGACGGCGGCGGCGACCTTGCGGGCGGTCTCGCGGAAGGCCTTGGCCGGGGCGGAGTCGGGCGCGGACAGGACGATCGGGGTCCCGGTCTCCGACGCCCGGCAGACGTTCGGGTCGAGCGGGATGCCGCCCAGGAGCTCGATGCCGTGCTTCTCCTTCAGCGCCTGCGCCGAGCCCTCGGAGAAGATCTTGCTCTCCTTCGAGCAGTGCGGGCAGACGAAGCCGGACATGTTCTCGATCGCGCCGAGCAGCGGCACGTTGAGCTTCCTGAACATCGCGACGGCCTTGCGCACGTCGGAGAGCGCGATCGACTGCGGGGTCGTCACGATCACGGCGCCGGCCAGCGGCACGGTCTGGCAGAGGGTCAGCTGGACGTCGCCGGTGCCCGGCGGCAGGTCCAGGATCAGGTAGTCGAGGTCGCCCCAGGTCACGTCCTTGAGGAACTGAGTGATCGCGCCGTGCAGCATCGGCCCGCGCCAGATCACGGCCTTGTCGGGGTCCATCAGGAAGCCCATCGACATCAGCTTCACGCCGTGGGCCTCGGCCGGGGCGATCTTGTCGTCCTCGCCGACGACCGGCTTCCAGTCCGGCACGCCCATCATCTGCGGCTGGTTCGGCCCGTAGATGTCGGCGTCCATCAGGCCGACCTTCGCGCCGTCCTGGGCCAGCGCGACGGCCAGGTTCGAGGCGACGGTGGACTTGCCGACGCCCCCCTTGCCGGCCGCGACCGCGATCAGGTTCTTGATCCCGGGCGGGAGCACGCTCTCGAGGCGGACGTCCTTCCTCACCGCGGCCGTCATCTTGATCTTGACGTCGGTCACGCCGGGCAGCTTCTTGACGGCCTGCTCGGCCTCCAGCTGCATCATCCCCTTCAAAGGACAGGCGGGGGTGGTGAGCTCGTAGTCGAAGCTCACCACCCCCGCGCAGACGGCGAGGTTCTTCACCATCCCGAGCGACACGATGTCCTTGCGGAGCTCGGGCTCGATGCACGTCGACAGCGCCTTGAGAACCTCGTCCTTCGTCGGCATGAAACTCTCCTTACATCAGGAACAGCATCTCGCGGTACTTCGGCACCGGCCACGAAGCCGCCGGCAGGAGCAGCTCGAGCGCGTCCACCTGGGCGCGGATCTTCTCGAAGTACGGCTTGACGCTCCCGCAGTAGGCCTCGGCCTTGTCCTCGACGTCGCCGAGGGCGTCGGCTTTCGCGCGCGCCGCCTCCAGCTCCGCCGCGCCCTCGAGGACCGCCTCGACCTTCGCGGCGATCTCGCGCAGCAGGGACGCCTGCGCCGGGGACTTGATCCCCGCCGCCTTCTGCGCCTCCAGGACCTTCGCGAGCTCGCCCTGGTACTCGACGGCCGCCGGGACGTAGAGGGTCGTCGCCATCTCGGAGACGAGCTTGGCCTCGATGTCGATGTCCTTCGCGTACTTCTCGAGCAGGATGTGGTAGCGCGAGTGCGACTCCTCGGCGGTCAGGACGCCGAGCTTGTCGAAGAGCTCGACCGACTGCTTCCGGTCGAAGCCCTTCAGCGCCGCCGGGGTCGTCTTCTCGTTGGGCAGGCCGCGCTTCTTGGCCTCCTTGACCCACTCCTCGGAGTAGTTGTTGCCCTCGAAGCAGGCGCCCTTCGACTCCTTGTAGAGCCGGCGCAGGACCTCGGTCGCGGCCTCCTTGAAGGACTTGCCGCCCTTCATCGCCGCGTCGATCAGCGCCTTCGTCTCGACGAGCTGGCCGGCGACGATCGTGTTCAGCGTCGTGATCGGGATCGCGTTGTTGAACGCGGCGCCGACCGCGCGGAACTCGAACTTGTTGCCGGTGAACGCGAACGGCGAGGTCCGGTTGCGGTCCGTGTTGTCCTTGAGCACCGGCGGGATCTTGTCGATGCCGAACGGGATCCACATCGGGTCGGTGCTCTTGGTCGTCGCGCCCTTCTCGAGGTCGGACAGGACCTTCGTCAGCTGCTCGCCGAGGAACACCGACATGATCGCCGGCGGCGCCTCGTTGGCGCCGAGCCGGTGATCGTTGCCGGAGCTCGCGATCGACGCGCGAAGCAGAAGGCTGTGGTCGCGCACGGCCTTGATGATCGAGACCAGGAAGATCAGGAACTGCAGGTTCTCCTGGGGCGTCGCGCCGGGAGAGAGCAGGTTCTTGCCCGTGTCGGTGCCGAGCGACCAGTTGTTGTGCTTGCCCGAGCCGTTGACGCCGGCGAACGGCTTCTCGTAGATCAGCGCGGCCAGGCCGTGGCGCTCCGCGACGCGGCGCATCGCGTCCATCACGAGCTGGTTGTGGTCGACGGCGACGTTCGCCTCCTCGAAGACCGGCGCGCACTCGTACTGATGCGGCGCGACCTCGTTGTGGCGGGTCTTCAGCGGCACGCCCAGCTTGTAGAGTTCGCTCTCGAGATCCGTCATGAACGCGAGCACGCGGTCCTTGATCGTCCCGAAGTAGTGGTCCTCGAGCTGCTGGCCCTTCGGCGACGCCGCGCCGAAGAGGGTGCGGCCGCACAGCAGGAGGTCGGGCCGGGCCTTGTAGTACTCGCGGTCGATCAGGAAGTACTCCTGCTCGGCGCCGAGGGTCGAGAAGACCTTGGCCGCGTCGCTCTTGAAGTAGGAGAGGATGCCGAGCGCGGCCTTGTTCAGCGCCTCGATCGAGCGCAGCAGCGGCGTCTTCGTGTCGAGCGCGTGCCCGGTGTAGGAGATGAAGCAGGTCGGGATGCACAAGGTCGAGCCGCCCGCGGTCTCCAGGATGAAGGCCGGCGAGGTCGGGTCCCAGGCCGTGTAGCCGCGCGCCTCGAACGTCGCGCGCAGGCCGCCGGACGGGAACGACGACGCGTCGGGCTCGGCCTGGACGAGCATCTGCCCGGTGAAGGTCTCGATGACGCCGCCGGTGCCGGTCGGGTCGATGAACGAGTCGTGCTTCTCGGCGGTCGCGCCGGTCAGCGGCTGGAACCAGTGGCAGTAGTGCGTCGCGCCCTTCTGGATCGCCCAGGTCTTCATCGCGGAGGCGACCGCGTTGGCGGAGTCCTGGTCGAGGCGCTCCCCCTTCTCGATCGCGTCCTGGACCTTGCGGTAGGTCTCCTTCGGGAGCAGGAGCTTCATCGTCTCCATCCCGAAGACGTTGCAGCCGTAGTAGTCGGACACCTTCGGAGCGGCGGACGCGGCCGTCTTGGCGGACTTGGCGGTCATCTCGGCGAGGACTCCGTGGGGCATGAGCTTGTTCTCTCCATGCGCGATGTCACGTCTGGTCGGGGCCTTTCCCGAGGCGGCTTTTATCGCCGGACGCGGGCCTTCTCCCCGTCGAGGAATCGTACGATTTTCGACCGCCGCTGTCCAGCGGAGGAGGGCCGGCCCGGACTCCCGTTTCGGCGGCGGGCCCGCCTGGCGGAGCGGGGGATTTTCCTGTACACTGGTCGGCGTTCGGACGCCGCCACTCTTTCGCTCCGGAGCGATCCATGCACGACATCTCCCCCCACGCGCTGCTGCTGCTGGCCGGACTGGCGGCCTTCTCGATCCTGGTCGTCGGCGTCGCCGTAACCCGCCGCGTGGACGACGCCGGCCGCGCCGACGACGGGCGGGCCGCGGTCTCCGGCAACGCGCATTACGACGGCGAGTTCGAGATCCGCTCCCGCGACGCGGGCTGGGCGAAGACCTTCTTCGCGGACGTCGAGAACCGGCGGCTCGTCCGGGAACTCTTCGGCCTGGACGCCTCCGCCGTGTCCCTGAGCGGCGGCACCCTGGCGGCCTACTTCCGGGAGAAAGCGGACCTCGGCCAGGGCGGGCCGGCCCTGTCGGAGCTGGCCGCGCGGATCGCCGCCCGCTCTTGACGCGCTCCCGTCGGACGAGGTATACTTATTGATGTCGGATTTCAATAAGCAAGGAGCCGCCATGCTGACCCTCACGCCGAAGGCCGTCGAAAAGATCAACGACTTCATGAAGTCCGAGGAGTCGGCCAGGGGCAAGGCCCTGCGCCTGAAGGTCGCCCCGTCCGGCTGCGCCGGCTACGAGTACCGGATCGCCTTCGACGACAAGGCCCCCGGCGACAAGGTCCTGCCGCAGAGCGGCTTCGACGTCGTCGTCGACGCCGACAGCCTCGGCTTCGTCGACCAGGCGACGATCGACTACGCCGAGGACGAGACGAGCGCCGGCTTCCGCATCAAAAACCCGATCGAGAAGGGCTCCTGCGGCTGCGGGAAATCCAAGCAGTTCTAAGATGATCACCCTGACGGAGCGCGCCGCCGCGAAGGTCCGGGCCCTGGCCGAGAAGAAGGGCGGCCCGGCCGTCCTGCGCGTGCGGGTCGGCGCCGGCGGCTGCTCCGGCCTCAGCTACGAGTTCGAGGTCGGCTCGCCCGCCGCCGACGGCGACGCCGTGTTCGAGGGCTTCGGCGCGAAGGCCGTCGTCGACCCGAAGGCGGACTTCTTCATCGGCGGCTCCGAGGTGGACTGGACCGAGAGCCTGATGGCGTCGGGCTTCGTCGTCAAGAACCCGCACGCGGCGTCCACCTGCTCCTGCGGCAAGTCGTTTTCGACCGGCGCTTAGCCTAGCGCCGGCTGTCGCGGACCTGGCCGCGTCCGCGCACGACGAACTTCTCGCAGGTCAGGCCCTCGAGGCCGACCGGGCCGCGCGCGTGGATCTTCTGGGTGCTGATGCCCATCTCGGCGCCGAGGCCGAATTCGCCGCCGTCGGTGAAGCGCGTCGAGGCGTTGACGTAGACGGCGCCGGCGTCGGCCTCGCGCAGGAAGCGCGCGGCGCGGCGCCGGTCGCGGGTCACGATCGCCTCGGCCAGCCCGGTGCCGTGGCGGGCGATGTGGTCGAGCGCGTCGCCCAGCGAGCGGACGACCTTGACCGACAGGATCAGGTCCAGGTACTCGGCGTCCCAGTCGGCGTCCGCCGCCGGCCTCATCGACGGGACGATCCGGCGCGCGCGCGCGTCGCCGCGCAGTTCGACGCCGGCCGCGGCCATCGCCCGCGCCAGGCGCGGCAGGAAGGCGCGCGCGGCGCCCCGGTGGACGAGCAGGGTCTCCATCGCGTTGCAGACCCCGGGGCGCTCGGCTTTCGCGTTCAGCGCGATCCGCTCGGCCATGCGCAGGTCCGCGCCGGCGTCCACGTAGACGTGGCAGACGCCGCGGTCGTGGGACAGCACCGGGATCGCCGAGTCGCGGCGCACCGCGCGCGTCAGCTCCGGCCCGCCGCGCGGGATCACGAGGTCGATCAGCGCGTCCAGCTCCAGCAGGCGGCGCACCGCCGCGCGGTCCGGGTCGGCGACGAAGCCGACCGCGCCCGGCGGCAGGCCCGCCGCGCGCAAGCCCGCGCGCAGGGCCGCCGCGATCTCGGCGTTCGTGCGCACGGCCTCCTTGCCGCCGCGCAGCAGCGCGGCGTCGCCGGCCTTCAGGCACAGCCCGGCCGCGTCGGCGGTGACGCCGGGGCGCGACTCGTAGACGATCAGCACGACGCCGAGCGGCACGCGCATGCGCCGGAGGAGCAGGCCGTTGGGCCGGCGCGAGAACGGGGTCGTGCGCCCGACCGGATCCGGGAGGGCCGCGACGCGCTCGAGGGCGCGCGCGACGCCGTCCAGGCGGCCCCGGTCCAGGCTCAGGCGGTCGACGAAGGCGGCCGAGCGCCCCGCCGCCTTCGCGGCGGCGACCTCGACGCGGTTGGCCGCCAGGACGCGCCCGGCGCGGCGGCGCAGGGCCCGGGCCATCGCGCGCAGCGCGCGGTTCTTGACGGCCGTCGGGGCGACGGCCAGCGCGCGCGAGGCCTCCTTGGCCGCGCGGGCCAGCGCGTCGACGCCGGTCTTCCTCGTCTTCATCTCGGGCTCACGGGCGGAGGAGGGCCAGGTTGTCGCGGTGGACGACCTCGCCGGCCGCCTTGCGGCCGAGGAGGGCCTCGAGCTCCGCGGTCCGGCGGCCCTTGATGCGCTCGAGCTCGCGCGCCCCGAAGTTGACGACGCCGCGCGCGAACTCGACGCCCCCCTCCTCGAGGCCGACGACGTCGCCGGCCGCGAACGCGCCGCGGACCTCGCGCACGCCCGACGGCAGGAGGCTGCGCCCGCGCGAGACCAGGGCCTCGCGCGCGCCGGCGTCGACGCACAGGCTCCCCTTCGGGCGCGCGGCGAAGGCCAGCCACTGGCGACGCTTGGCCGGCGGGCGCGGCGCGGGCGGGAAGTACGTCCCTTCCTCTCGACCGGACAGCACCGCGGCCAGCGCGCCGGGCTCGGTCCCGTTGGCGACGACGGCCGCGATCCCGGCCGCGGCGGCCTGGC